>NZ_JAAGPS010000243.1:0-4321 GCF_017105025.1 Paraburkholderia sp. Ac-20336
AATGGGCCGGTCCGGCCAAGGAGAGGGTCAGCCCGCGGGGGGCGCGAGCGGCCCAGGCCGCTCAGCAGGCGGCTCAGGCGCCCGAGTTCGCGCCCGGCGCGGCCGGCCAGACCATCACGCTGACGGTCGGCAGCCAGCAGCAGATCGCGACGGGCCATGCGCTGCAGCGCGTGGCGATCGGCGATCCAGGCGTCGCCGACGTGCTGATCGTCAAGGGCGGCAAGAACGGCGGCGTGCTGCTGGTCGGCAAGGCCGCGGGTACGACGAGCCTGATGGTCTGGGTGCGCGAGCGCGACGCGCCGCTGCGCTACACGGTCAACGTGACGACGCCGGCCGCGGCCTCGCTGCTCGGCGCCGATACGCCGAGCGTCAAGGTGCTCGGCGGCACGGCGGTGGTGTCCGGTTCGTCGGCGACGATGGAGTCGCACCAGCGTGCCGTCGTCGCGGCCCAAGGCGCGGTCGGCAAGGACGGCGCCGTGTTCGACACGTCGACGGTGGCGAGCCGTGCGGTCGTGCAGGTCGACGTGCGGGTGGTCGAATTCAGCCGTTCGGTGCTGAAGGAAGTCGGCTTCAACTTCCTGAAGCAGAACAACGGCTTCACGTTCGGCTCGTTCGCGCCGTCGTCCCTGAGTTCGGTGACGGGCGGTGGCACCTCGCCACCCAGCGTGACGAGCACGCAGCCGATCTCGTCGGCGTTCAACCTGATCTTCAATTCGGCGACGCACGGGCTGTTCGCGAACCTGAGCCTGCTCGAAGGCAACAACCTCGCGCGCGTGCTGGCCGAGCCGACGCTCGTCGCGCTGTCCGGGCAAAGCGCGAGCTTCCTCGCCGGCGGCGAAGTGCCGGTGCCGGTGCCGCAGGCGCTCGGTACGACCTCGATCGAATACAAGCAGTACGGCGTCGGGCTCACGCTGACGCCGACCGTGCTGAGCCCGCAGCGCATCGCGCTGAAGGTGGCGCCCGAGGCGAGCCAGCTCGACTTCGCGAACGCGGTGACGATCAGCGGCGTGTCGGTACCCGCGTTCATCACGCGCCGCGCCGACACGACGGTCGAGCTCGGCGACGGCGAGAGCTTCATGATCGGCGGGCTGATCGATCGCGAGACCGCGTCGAACGTCGCGAAGGTGCCGCTGCTCGGCGATCTGCCGATTCTCGGCACGTTCTTCAAGCAGCTCAACTATCAGCAGAACGAGAAGGAACTCGTCATCATCGTGACGCCACATCTGGTTTCGCCGCTCGCGAAGGGCGCGGACTTGCCGTCGACGCCGGGCGAGCAGGCCGAGCAGCGCGACGGACCGGTGTGGCGCTCGTTGCTGGGCGGCGTCGCAGCGCGCGATGCGGTGCCGGGGTTCTCCAAGTGAAGCCGGTGTGTCGCCGCGCGGCAGGCGGCAGGGAGCAGGCGAGGTTTTCGAGCCGGCGCGTGTGCGCCGGCAGACAGTACGAGGCGGCGGCTTTAGGGTCGATGCCGCAAGAGGATGTCCAACATGAACGCGAGAACGCATTCGTTGACTGAACGGGCGATCACCGATCACTTCGTGTTCGCGTCGCTCGCCGACGAGCACGTGCACTGGCTCGCCAATACGCTCGCCGGTGCGGGCGTGATCGAGGCGGCCACGCTCGATCCGGCGCTGCTGATGCAGCGCATCGCGACGCTCAATCCGTCGCTGGTGTTCGTCGACTTTTCGTGCGGCCGCGGCGCGGCGGCGAGCGCGGCCGCGAACTCGGTGCGCGCGGCCTATCCGTCGCTGCAGATCGTTGCGCTCGGCTCGCTCGCCGAGCCCGAGAGCGCGCTCGCCGCGCTGCGCGCCGGCGTGCGCGACTTCATCGACCTGTCGGGGCCGCCCGAGGACGCGCTGCGCATCACGCGCCAGGTGCTCGACAATCTGATCGAACCGGTGAGCCGCCACGGCCGTGTTACGGCGCTGCTCGGCGCGCGCATCGGCATGGGCGTGAGCACGCTCGCCGCCAACCTCGGCGTGCTGCTGCAGCGGCGCGACGTCGCGCAGGGGCGCCAGGCCGCGCTGCTCGATCTCGGCCTGCCCGCCGCGGACGGCTCGCTGCTGCTCAACACACGCAGCGAATTCAATTTCGTCGAGGCCGTGCGCAACCTGCGCCGCTTCGACCAGACTTTCGTGCACACGGCGCTGTCGCATCACGCGAGCGGTCTCGCGCTGACCACGCTGCCGCCGAATCTCGCCGACATGCGCGAGGTCTCGTATTCGTCGTCGATCGGCTTGCTGAACCGGCTGCGCGCGTTTTTCGACCAGCAGCTCATCGACCTCGGCGGCTTCGGCAACAGCGAATTCATCGCGCAGGTCGTGCAGGCCGCCGACGAAACCTGGCTCCTGTGCGACCAGGGCGTCGCCTCGATCGTCTCGGCGGTCAGCGTGCTCGACGGCTTGCGCGAAGAGGGCCTCGACACCTCGAACGTGCAGCTCGTCGTCAACAAATTCGATGCCGACCTCGGCCTCGCCGCCGCGCAGATCGCGCAGCGCCTCGAAATTCCGCTGCTCGCGAGCTTGCCCGAGCGGCGCATCGCGCTCGGCCAGGCGGTCAACCAGGGGCATCTGCTGGTCGACGTCGCGCCGCGCGACGCCTACGTGCGCGCGCTCGAACCGCTCGTCGAGCGGCTCGGCGGCGCGCAGCACCGCGCGGCGCCGGCGCGCGGCAAGTCGGCGCTCGGCGCGCTCAGGCGCTTCATTCCCACTACTCAAAAGCGGTCATAAACGATGGCAAAAGAGATCCAGTTTGCCGACGACGCGCCTGCGTTCGCGCATAGCCAGCAGTTCCAGGACATCAAGAACGCGGCGCACGAGCATCTGCTCACGCGCATCGAGGAACTCGGCTCCGAGTTCGGCCGCTGGTCGCGTAACGCGATCAACCAGTTCGTCGATCTGGAGATGGACAGCTTCGTCAGGCTGCGCCGGATTCCGATCAACGAGAGCGAAGTGCGGCTGATTGCCGAGGCGCTGACCAAGGAACTCGCGGGCTTCGGGCCGATCGAGGACCTGCTCGCCGACCCGGCCGTGGAAGACATCCTGATCAACGGCTACAACGACGTGTACGTGTCGCGTCACGGCATCCTCACGCGCATCCAGGTGCGCTTTGCCGACAACGCGCATCTGCTGCGGATCGTGCGGCGCATTCTCGCGCCGATCGGCCGGCGTCTCGACGAATCGAACCCGATGGTCGACGCGCGTCTGCCGAACGGCGGCCGCGTGAACGTGGTGATCGAGCCGCTCTCGATCGACGGGCCGATCGTGTCGATCCGCAAGTTCCGCAAGGACCCGATGCGGCCCGACGATCTGCTCGGCAACGGCACCTATAACGCCGAGATCGGCGCGCTGCTCGAAGCCGCGGTGGCCGCGCGCTGCAACGTGCTGGTCGCGGGCGGCACGAGTTCGGGCAAGACCTCGCTGCTCAACGCGCTGGCGTTTCACATTCCCGAGCCGGAGCGCGTCGTGACCATCGAGGACACGGCCGAACTGTCGCTGAACCACCCGCACGTGGTGCGGCTCGAAAGCCGCCCGGGCGGCTTCGACGGCGCGGGCGTCGTGACGATTCGCGACCTGCTGCGCAATACGCTGCGCATGCGCCCGGACCGCATCATCGTCGGCGAAGTGCGCGGCGGCGAAGTGCTCGAAATGCTGCAGGCGATGAACACCGGCCACGACGGCTCGATGGGCACCGTGCACGCGAGCTCGCCGCGCGAGTGTCTGTACCGCCTCGAAATGCTGGCGGGCTTCGCGGGCTTCCAGGGCACCGAGTCGAGCCTGCGCCGCCAGATCGCCAACGCGATCGACTTCATCGTGCAGATCGGTCGGCTCTCCAACGGACGCCGCCGCATCCTGTCGGTCACCGAGGTCACGGGACTCTCCGACAACATCATCGCGACCCAGGAGCTGTATCGCTACGAGCCGATCGTGACGCCCGAGGGCGAGGAGCTCGACAACTGGGTGTCGCTCGGCATTCATCCGCATTCGCCGAAGCTCGCGCGCTTCCGCCAGGTGCTCGGCGGCGGCGAGCAGGCGCAGGGCTTCGGCAATGCGGGCTTCGGCGGCGGCGGTTTTGGCGGTGGCTTCGGAGGCGGCGGCAACGGCGGCGGCTTCGGCGGAGGCTTCAATGTCTAGCGCGGTACTGGTCTTCGTGGCGCTCGCGCTCGTCTGCGCGGCGCTGGCGTTGCTGCTGTGGCAGCGCGGCACGCAACGCAAAGGCCAGGTGAGCGTCGAACGTTATATCGACAGCCGCATGGCGTCGGCGGCGATGCCGGCCGGCGCGGCGGCGGGTGGTATGGGAGGCGCCGCCGGCGGCAGCGGCGCGC
>NZ_JAAGPS010000244.1:0-3879 GCF_017105025.1 Paraburkholderia sp. Ac-20336
GAGCGGCCGCGCGACGGGACTGCCTGCGCCCGACAACGCATCGAGCGCGACGCCCGCCGCCGCGCGCGTCGAGTCCTGCAACGGCGCGTCGCCCGCCTTGGCCGTGGTCTTCAGCACGCCCGGATAAGCCGGCAGCTCGTTCTGATCGACCACTTCGGCATCCTTCGGATTGCGCAACGCGAACACGAGGCGCCCCGAGCTTTCGGCGAGCGTCAGACGGTCGATGTCGGCGAGCGGCACGGCGAGCACCGCAGTGCGCACGAGGCCGTTCGGGTCGCCACCGTTGTCGCCGGTCGTCGTTGCGTTGCCGAATGCAAGCACGCGCACTTTCGAGAGCAGCAGACGCGCCTGCGTACGATCGATTTCGGCGCCGTTGCCGAGATTGCCGTTGCCGTCGCGCTTCAACGTGAAGAACACGTCGACGAAATTGCCTGGCCGCAAGCGATTGCCGACGGCATTGCCTTCGTCGACGCGCACCGCGAGCGCGCGCTCGCCCGGCTCGATGCGCTCGGCAAGTCCCGAGGACAACTGGGCTTCGAGCACCGGCGAATCGGCGCCGATGTCGGCGTTCGGCACGCGGCCCGCGAGTTGCGCCGGGTCGGTGAAGGCGCCGTTCGGGTTGATCGGCAGGTTCTGCACGCGCAGTTCGTCGACGGTGATCGGCTTGCCGCCCGGCAAGGTGCGGGTCGCGACGACCACCGGGAAGCTCGCCTGCACCGCCGGCGCGGCCGCGACCGGTGCCGGACGGCGCGACAGCGTCCACGCGAAGATGCCGAGCACGAGCGCGAGCGCGATCAGGACACCGGCAAGAATTTTGGTCAGATTCGGCATGACGGGTAGTGCGATGGATTGCGTCGGTTGATGAGGGACGAACAGCACGAGGCCATGCGGCGAACGCGTGCGCTCACGCGGCCGGCGACGGGAGAAAAGATCGGCACCGGCGTCACTGGATGTTCTCCGGGTTGAGCTGGACCGTCGCGCTGCCGGACAACATGGTGGGCATGGCAAGGCCAAGCAGCGGCAGCGCCGGCAAGAGCGGATTGCTCTTGTAGTTGTACGTCAGCGAAACGGTGATGCAGGTCATCGCATTGCTGGTTCCGCAGCTCGCATTCGTGGCCGCGCACTGCATCGCGCTCACGAGCGGCTGGACCACGAGCTTCGCGGCGGCGCACGCGGCGTTGCCGCGGTTCGTGAGCGCGGTAGCCATCGACACGTTGGTCTGCCAGTTCAATGCGGCACGCGCGCCTTCCGAGGCCGCGAGCGTGAGGTTCTGCTGCGCGACGAAGATCACGCTGTACGTCACGATCGCGTAGAGGATCAGGAAGAACAGCGGGAACACAAGCCCGAACTCGACGGCCGTCGCGCCACGCTGCGCGCGTTGCCGGCTTGCGTTCGCTATGTACATGCATGTGCGCGAGGAGCGGATGGATTGCATGGCGCGGTGCTTCATCACAGCCCCCGGCCCGTTGCGCGCAACACCAGCCACAGTGTCGCGGCCACACTCAGGCATGCGGCATAGGGCGTCGATGCCCTGCCGGCCAGCTCGAACGTCGCGCGACCGTTCTGGCCAAGACTCGCGAGCCGCGTACGCGTGACGATCAATAGCCACAAAGCATGGATGCCGGCCGCGAGACTCGCGGCCATCCACAGACCAAGCAATGCGTGCATGCCGCACCAGGCGCCGAGCACGGCGAACACCTTGACGTCCGCAGCGCCCATCAAACCGAATGCGAAAAAGGGCAATAACGAAAACAGGCCGACCAATGCGCCAATACCTGCCTGAAGCAACGAAATGCCGAATGGTCCGCAGCCGAATAACGCGCAGCCGAATGCCGCCGCCAATCCCGCGACGACAATCGAATTGGAAATACGCCTCGCGCGGCAATCGCTTATAGCGACAACCGTGGCCCAGGCGATAAATAAACCGATCCCCGTTGCGAAGCTCATTTCAGACTCGACAGGCGTGACAATGCAATGCGAATTGCATTGCAATTCGCACTAACCCATAGCGCTATGCGTAAAAACACATGCAAAGTACTCAGCGTAATTGCGCCGAGTACTTTGCGATGCGTTTAAAGATTGCTGGTCTTAGCCGCCGTTAGCAGCGGCGTTGTTACCCGTCAGCGCGTTGGCAATGTTCCCAAATACGGTATTGAGGTCGGTACCAAGACCTTTGACTGACGTCGCGATGACGATGACGATCAACCCCGCGATCAGCCCGTATTCCAGAGCCGTTACGCCTTTGTTGTCTCTCAGGAAGCGTTGTGTGAGCTTTTTCATTTTTACCCTCGGAACTTCATATATTTCGTTTGATTTAATGCTGCTGTACGACCGAACTCTGCCGATGCAGCGGACCGTTTCTCTCATTTCCGGTCCCGTCCGTTGCCTTGCAGTAGTCCTACCACGCAGCCGCCTTGCCTACAACGGTGTGTTGGAACTGTCTGTTCGATAACGTACCTCCCCACGTCAATCGCTGACGCTTGCGGGTTTTATAGCCGAACAATCTTATTTAAGCAATTGTCCGATGCCCTCGGCTTCACACGATCTTTACTTTTGGCCCATGTTCAGGTTAACGGCAGTCCGTGCGTTTGCGCACATAGGAATAACCATAGGTTAGATTCGGTCCACTAATTATCTGTTTGAACAGAGCGTTTCAAGCACACGAGGGTTCGATAAACGTTTGCGTTACGCCGTGCACCGTAACGGCGCGCACGGCTCGTTACGTTACGCAGCCCTTGCAAAAGACCCACGAAACGTTCCTCGCGACCACTAACTGCCTTCGCCACAATTCTTTCGATATTCGGCAAAGCCTTATCGCATAAGGCTTTGCACAGTTTATTCAAAAAAATCCTCGCATCGCGCATTCGAAATGGCACGGCTCGTGCAGAGATAGCCGCGCGGCAAACATCCAACAACTGATGCGATACGAGGGCGACATGACCATTCAAACGACCAACACGACCATTCGGACAACACTGATCGCGGCGAGCATCGCGGCCATGCTTTCTCTTGGTGCTTGCGGAGGCTCCGGCAGCCTGAGCACGGGCACTGGCGGCAGCGGCAGCAACTCCGCCGGCGGCACGCTTTCGACGACCAACGGCAGCGGTTCGGCTGGCTCCGGCGGCTCCGGCACGACCCCGACGGGCAGCAACAGCAACCCGAACAACTCGTCCGGCACGAATCCGAGTGGTAACAATACAACGGTCGCGAATGCGCTCGGCACTGTCGCCGGCAATACCGGTGGCGTGGTCGGCGATGTCGGCGCCACGGTTGCGGGCGTCGGCTCGGTCATCGGTTCGCAGACGCTGCCCGGCGTCAGCCCGCAAACGACCAAGGCCGCCGGCGGTGTCGTGCAGGAAGCCGGCAACGCGATCTCGACGCTCGGCAACGGCGTGTCGCAAGGGCTCGGCCAGCTCGGCACCGGCAACGACGCGATCGGCATGACCGTCGCGAGCGTCGGCGGCGTGGTCGGTCATGTCGGCAACGCGGTCACCGATACGGGCGACCTCGTGACGAGTCTCGGCAGCGGCGCGCTCGCTCCGCTCGGCGCCGTCACCACCCCGCTCGGCAATACCGTCAGCACGCTCGGCAATGCGGTGTCGAGCGGCGCCGGCGTGCTCACGAACGCCCTGTCGACGGGGCCGGTTCAACAGGTCACGCAAACCCTCAGCACCGCGATTACGCCGATCACTTCGGTCGTCGCCTCGACCACGCAGACGGTCGGCAACGCAACCGGCCTCGGCGCGCCGGTCAACTCGCTGCTCGCGACGCTGGGCAGCGGCCTCGGCAAGGCCGGCACGCTGCTCTCGTCGACCGGCAACAACGCGGTCACGAGCGCGCTCGGCAAGACGGTCGTCGACACGGGCACCCTGGTCGCGT
>NZ_JAAGPS010000245.1:0-234 GCF_017105025.1 Paraburkholderia sp. Ac-20336
TAAAAAAAAAAAAAAAAAAAAATAATTAGAGATTGTGATTGTACTAATACTCGCACTCATGATGCAACTAATACATATAGACATTGCACAATGATTGAGTTAGTTTGTACATTCGCTGATCCTGCTACTGTCTTGCCTCATGACGACTGTGACATACTTCACATTGACTATCCCTATGTGTCGAGTAGATAGTGTCAGACAGAAGGTGCACATGCTCATCGTCTAATAGAGCAA
>NZ_JAAGPS010000246.1:0-3883 GCF_017105025.1 Paraburkholderia sp. Ac-20336
TGCTGAGCGCGCTGCCGCCCGATCCTCGCGCCGGCGGCGAGGCCGGCGCGGAAGCGCCGGAAGGCGATGGGTCGCCCTAACCGGCGACCACTGCGGCAAACACGTTGCAAGACAGTTCGATAGCCGATTCTCGAAGGGTGAAGAATCATGTCCGAAAGTCCGATTGATCCTCATGCGCATCATCACGCGCATTGCCTGCCGTTCAGCGCGCAGCTGATCGGCGCGACGGGCGCCAGGCCGCGCACGCGTTTCCGTTTCTGGGCGCCGTCGTGCAAAAGCGCCCAGGTGCTGATCGAAAACGGTCCCGCGCAGGGCGCGCACGACATGACGCCGGCCGGCAACGGCTGGTTCGAGGCGAGTGTCGAGAGCGGCGCGGGCACGCTGTACCGCTTCCGGCTCGACGACGGCCAGGTCGTGCCCGATCCGGCCTCGCGTTTCCAGCCGCAGGACGTGCATGGACCGAGCGAAGTGATCGACCCGCGCGCGTATCGCTGGGAGCACACCGGCTGGCACGGCCGGCCCTGGGAGGAAACGGTGCTGTACGAATTGCACGTCGGCGCCATGGGCGGCTATGCGGGCGTGCAGAAGCGCCTCGCGGCACTTGCCGCGCTCGGCGTCACCGCAATCGAGCTGATGCCGGTGAACGATTTCCCCGGCCGCCACAACTGGGGCTACGACGGCGTGCTGCCCTACGCGCCCGATTCCGCCTACGGCCGCCCCGACGAGTTGAAGGCGCTGATCGACGCCGCGCACGGTCTCGGCCTGATGGTGTTTCTCGACGTGGTCTACAACCACTTCGGCCCGGACGGTAATTATCTGCACCGCTATGCACGGCCGTTTTTCCGCGCGGGCGCGGCGACGCCGTGGGGCCCCGCGATCGACTTCGAGCGCGGCGAAGTGAGCGAATTCTTCACCGACAACGCCGTCTACTGGATCAACGAATACCGCATCGACGGGCTGCGCTTCGACGCAGTGCATGCGATCGGCCATCACGACTGGCTGCGCGAATTGTCCGACCATATTCGCGCGCGCGTGCAGCATGGCCGCCACGTGCATCTGGTGCTCGAAAACGAGCGCAACAGCGCGAGCCTGCTCGACACGCATTTCGACGCGCAATGGAACGACGACGCGCACAACACGCTGCACGTGCTGCTGACCGGCGAAACCGAAGGCTACTACCACGCCTACGAAGACCAGCCGATCCGCCGCCTCGCGCGCGTGCTGGCCGAGGGCTTCGCGTATCAGGGCGACCCGTCGCCGATTCACGACGGTGCGCCGCGCGGCGAAGCCTGCGGACATCTGCCGCCGACCGCGTTCGTGATGTTCCTGCAGAACCACGACCAGATCGGCAATCGCGCCTGCGGCGAGCGGCTGCGCTCGCTGACTTCCGACGACGCGCTGCGCGCCGCGACCGGCCTGCTTCTGCTGTCGCCGCAGATTCCCCTGCTGTTCATGGACGAGGAGTACGGCTCGACACAGCCGTTCCTGTTTTTCACCGACTACACCGGCGATCTCGCCGACGCGGTGCGCGAAGGACGTCGGCGTGAATTCGCGCGCTTCTCCGCGTTCAGCGACGAAAAGCGGCGCGCGCTGATTCCCGATCCGAACGATGCGCGGACGTTCGCGGCGTCGTCGCCGCCCGCGCCCGATTCTTCAACCGATACCGCAGCCGCTGCGGCGTCGAACCCCGACCGCCTCGACTGGCTGCACTTCTACAAGTCCGCGCTCGCGGTGCGCGCGAAGCTCATCACGCCGCGTCTGAAGGACGGCAAAGCACTCGGCGCGCGCGTGCTGCCCGCAGCCGACGGCAGCGACGCGAACGCGCTCGTCGCGCGCTGGAAACTCGGCGACGGCGAGACGTTGTCGATCGCGCTGAATCTGTCGCAGGACGAGGTTGCGTTCGGGCATGCGCCCGACGGCAAGGTGATCTTCGAAACGCCGCCGCGCGTGCGCGAGCGGATCGACGCCCACGTGTTGCCGGCGCATGCGTTCGTCGCGTGGCTCACGGGCGACGTCAGCGAATACGCGAGCGGCCACGATGCGCGCATCGCGGGCCGCCAGGAGCATCGCGCGTGACGACCCGACGCCCCCCCAACGACAGGATCACCGCGCTCGCCGTCCGCGCCGGCTTCGAGGTGGAGTGGCAGGACGCGCATCGCACGACGCAGCGCGTGCCCGAGAGCACGCTCGCGACGCTGCTCGAACGCATGGGTCTGCCGTGCGGCAACGCCACGCAGACTCGCCAGAGCGCCGCCGCTCTGGAGACCGAACTATCGGGCCGCAAGCTGCCGCCGCTGATGACCGCGATGGTCGGGCGCGGTATCGCGCTGCCCGCCGCCGCGGTCAAATCGGGCAGCCATTACCGGATCGAACTCGAAAGCGGTTCGATCATCGACGGCCGCTTCACGGCGCCGAAGGGCGAGGAAGCGCTACTCGCGCCGATCGACGAAGCCGGCTATCACACGCTCGTCATCAACGAGCAGCATGTGACGCTCGCGGTCGCGCCGCCGCGCTGCTATACCGTCGCCGATGCGTGGCGCACCTTGCACGACGGCCGGGAGGCACCGCCCGCGCCGCCGCTGTGGGGCATCGCCGCGCAACTGTACGGCTTGCGCCGCGCGGGCGACGGCGGCATCGGCGATTACACGGCGCTCGCGCAACTCGCGCGGCACAGCGCGCAACGCGGCGCGCATGCGCTCGCCGTCAGCCCGACGCATGCGATGTTCAGCGCGCAGCCCGAGCGCTTCAGCCCCTACTCGCCGTCCTCGCGCTTGTGGCTCAACGTCGCGCATATCGACCCCGCCGCGATGTTCGGCGCCGACGCGATGCAGGCCGCGCTGGCGGCCGTGCTTCCGTCGGCAAGCACGCGCAACGCGTGGGCGCAATACGCGCAATACGAAAACGCGCCGCTGATCGACTGGCCGAATGCGACACCGCTGAGGTTCAAGGTATTGCGCGCGCTCTACGAGCGGTTCAACACCGACGAGCGCGCACAGCCCACGCCGCGCGCGCTCGAATTTCACGGCTTCTGCGAACGCGCCGGCCGCGCGCTCGAAGATCACGCGCGCTTCGAAGCGTTGCAGGCCGCGCAGCTCGCGCAGGGCGGCGACGGACACTGGCGCAACTGGCCCGAGGCGTTGCGCGATCCGCGCAGCCCCGAAGTCGAGGCATTCGCCGCCGCGCATCGCGCCGAGGTCGACTTCCATCTGTTCCTGCAATGGCTCGCCGCACGCGGCCTGGCGCATGCGCAGCACGTCGCGCGCGAAGCCGGCATGGCGATCGGCCTGATCGCCGATCTCGCGGTGGGCTGCGACAGCGCCGGCAGTCACGCATGGTCGTATCCCGACGACATGCTGCGCGGCGTGTCGGTCGGCGCGCCGCCCGATCTCTTCAACCAGGCCGGCCAGTCGTGGGGACTCACCACGTTCTCGCCGCGCGCGATGCGCACGCAGGGCTTCGCCGCGTTCATCGACATGCTGCGCGCCGCGTTCGCGCAGGCGGGCGGCATCCGCATCGACCACATTCTCGGCTTGCGGCGGCTGTGGCTCGTGCCCGACGGCGAGAGCGCGCGCAACGGCGCGTATCTGCGCTATCCGCTCGAAGACCTGTTGCGGCTTATCGCGCTCGAATCGTGGCGGCATCGCGCGATCGTGATCGGCGAGGACCTCGGCACCGTGCCGCCCGGGTTTCGCGAGCGGCTCGACGAACATGGCATCGACGGCATTCGCGTGCTGTGGTTCGAGGGCGCGTCCGGCGGCGACGGCTTCAAGGCGCCGCGCGACTGGGACCGCCATGCGGTCGGCACAACCACCACCCACGATCTGCCGACCGTGGCCGGCTGGTGGCGCGGCAGCGACATCACGTGGCGCAACAGGATCGGGCA
>NZ_JAAGPS010000247.1:0-3986 GCF_017105025.1 Paraburkholderia sp. Ac-20336
GCGCCGCCGACGACCGCAACGACTGCGCGCGCAGTGCGCTGATGTTCATCAAGCGCGATCTCGGCGCCGAACTCGCGCGCAGCGTCGCCGACCGCGTGATGCCCGGCATGGCCGCGACGTGGGTGCCGCTGCCGGCCGAGGGCGGCACGCTCAGCGTCGCCGAAAAAATCCGCGCGGCCGCGCGCTGGATGGAGGCGAACTGCGATCGCCCGGTGTCGGTGGCCGACGCCGCCCAGGTCGCCGCGATGAGCGAGCGCAATTTCCTGCGCCGCTTCAAGCACGAGATGCAGGTCACGCCGTCGGATTATCTGCTGCAGGTGCGGCTGCGCATTGCGTGCAACTTCCTGACCGAGACCGAATTGCCGGTCGACAAGATCGCGCGGCGCAGCGGCACTGGCAACGGCGACCGTCTCGCAAAGATTTTCCGCAAACGCATGGCGCTGTCGCCCACCGAGTATCGCGCCCGCAGCCGGGCCGCCACCGAGGCGTAACATGACTGCCTGGCGTGCCGGCGCGCACGCCCGCGACGCGGCCGCGCTTCGTCTGTCGAGCGCGGCCGCGTCTTCGCTAGCCAGCGTTTTTGCGAGCACAGTGGCGATGGGCAACAGGGTCATGTCGACGGCATTGCCGGAGGTGAAGCTCATCGAGCCGGAGGTGTTCGGCGACGAACTCGGCTTCTGCTTCGAGAGCTTCAGCGCCGACGAATTTGCGGACGACGTCGCGCAAGGTTTCAACTTCGTGCAGGACCGCCACTTGCGCGCGGTCTACCGCGTCCTGCGCGGCTTGCACTACCAGGTGCAGCGCCCGCAGGGGCGGCTGTTGCGCGTGGTGCGCGGCGAGGTATTCGACGTCGCGGTCGACGTGCGCCTCAATTCGCCGAACTTCGGCAAATGGAGCGGCGAATATCTGAGCGACGCCAACCAGCGGCAGATCTGGGTGCCGCCCGGCTTCGCGCAGGGTTTCGTCGTGCTGTCGGAGGTCGCCGAGTGCGTGTGGAAGACCACCGAGTACTGGTTTCCCGAACTCGAGCGCTGCCTGCTGTGGTCCGATCCCGACATCGGCATCAAGTGGCCGATCGACTTCAAGCCGATTCTCGGCAGCAAGGACGCCGCGGGCCGGCGTCTCTACGAGGCGGAAAACATCGCGTGAGGGGAGAACCGTAGCGCGGTTCGACGTGCCCCCCATGCACCCGCGCGCAGCGCGTAATGTGTACCGACGGCGCACCCACGCTCAACGCAACTGCGTCACCGCCAGCAGCAGCACCATGCTGCCGATCGCGCCATCGAGCACGCGCCATGCGGTCGCGCGGCGAAACAGCGGCGCGAGCATCCGCGCACCGTAGCCGAGCGCAAGGAACCAGACCGCGCTGACCGTCATCGCGCCGATCGCGAACGCGACTCGCGCGCCTTCCGGTTCGCGCGCGCCGGCCGTGCCGATCAGCAGGAAGGTGTCCAGATACACGTGCGGATTGAGCCACGTGAATGCGAGCGTCATCAGGACGATCGGCAGCGCGCCTTGCGCGGGCGTTGCGCCGTTCGCGCCGTCGGCCGCCGCGCCGTCGAGCACCGCATGGCCGGGCCGCAGCGCGCGGCGCAGCGCGCTGATGCCGAACCACGCGAGATACGCGAGCCCGACATAGAGCATCGCGTGAACGAATACCGGGTAGCGCTCCATCAGCGCCGAGGCGCCGCCGACGCCCGCGCCGATCAGAATGAAATCCGACAGCGTGCACAGCAGCACGATCTTGCCGATGTGCGAGCGCATGATGCCCTGACGCAGCACGAAGGCGTTCTGCGCGCCGATCGTCACGATCAGCGAGGCGCACAGGGCAACGCCATGAGAAAAAGACAGCCAGTTCATAAACGATCCAGAAAACGAAGAGACGGAATGGACGGAAAATCCGAACCGCGCTAGTCTGCGGTTTCGCGTCTCATAAGAGAAGCTAATTTACTTAATGTCGATTAAGGAACGCTAATGCTGGACTATGCGCTGCTCGATGCGCTCGCCGCCGTGGTGCGCCACGGCTCGTTCGACCGCGCCGCGAGCGAGCTCAACATCACGCCGTCGGCGGTGTCGCAGCGGGTCAAGCTGCTCGAGGAGCGGGTCGGCAGTGTGCTCGTCAAGCGCGGCCAGCCGTGCGTGGCGACGACCTCGGGCGCGCTGCTGTGCCGTCACACCGAGCGCGTGCAACTGCTCGAAGCGGAGTTGAACGGCCGTCTGCCGGCGCAGCCCGGCGCGCTCGTCGAGGCGTGGCCGGCGCTGCGCGTGGCCGTCAACGACGATAGCGTCGGCACGTGGTTCATGGACGCGGTCGCGCCGTTCTGCGTCGAGCGCCAGATGCTGCTCGATCTCGTGATCGACGATCAGGATTACACCGCGCAGCGGATTCGCGACGGCAGCGTGCAGGGCGCGATCACGACCCAGGCCGAGCCGGTGCAAGGCTGCCGCTCGACGCGCCTCGGCCGCATGCGTTATCTCGCGGTGTGCTCGCCCGCGTTTCACGAGCGCTATTTCGCCGACGGCGTCACGCGCGAGAGCCTGCGGCGCACGCCGTGCGTCGACTTCAATCCGAAGGACCAGTTGCAGAAACGCTTCATGCGGCGCATCACGCGCGCGGACCTCGATCCGCCGCTGCACTGGATTCCGCATGTCGCTGGTTTTCTGCGCGCATGCGTGATGAGCCTCGGTTGGGGCATGTGCCCCGAGCGGATGATCGCGGGGCATCTCGCGAGCGGCGAACTCGTCGAGATCGCGCCCGGCAAGCATATCGACGTCGATCTGTACTGGCAGAGCTGGCGTCTGTCGATCGGCTGGCTCGACGACTTCAGCGCGATGCTCAGAAAGCGCGCGGGGGAGTTTCTCGATTGATGCGGGGTGCCCGGCCGGTTCGGCGTGACTGAAACGATGTCGCCGGGCCGCCGTCGCTGAACCGACATTACCGGGCCGCCGGCTCCCCGCCATCGCCGAGCGGCGCATCGCCGCCGTCGTCATGATCGGACGCCGTGGTGTCGCGCGTTTCGGGCATTGCCGCCCACACGAGGAACACCGCCAGCGCGCCTGCCGCCGCGAGGCAGAAGAAGCTCACCGCGTTGCCGAAATGATCGGCGACGAAGCCCGCGGCCGTCGTGCTCAGCGTCGCGCCGATGCCGGCCGCGAGCCCGAAGAGACCGATACAGAGGTTGTAGCGGCCCTTGTCGCCGGCGACGTCGGCGGCGATCAGCGGCAGCATCACGCCGAATACGGCGGCGCTCAAACCGTCGAGCACCTGCACCGGCACGAGTAGATACGGACTGCTGATGCCCGCGAACAGCAGCGCGCGGATCGGCAGCGCCGAGAAGCCGAGCAGCAGGATGGGCCGGCGTCCCCAGCGTTCGGCCGAGCGCCCGACCCACGGCGACATCATCGCGACGATCGCCTGCGGCACGATGATGCAGGCCGCGATCACGAGCTGCACGTTGTCGCCCATGCCGGCCGTCACCTCGCCGGCGGCGAGGTTCAGCATCGCCGCATTCGACAGATGGAACAGCACGATGCACGCTGCGAACAGCAGCATGCGCCGGTCGCGCAGCAGTGCGCGCAGGCTATCGCGGCGTGCGAGCTGCTGCGGCGTCGGCGCGGCTTGAGGCAGTTCGATCGTGTCGGTGCGCTGGATCATCGAGAGCGCGAGCAGCGCCGGCAGCGCGAGCCCGGCGGTCAGCCAGAACACCGCGCGCGGCGAATAGTACTCTCCGAACAGGCCCATCAGGCCGGCCGCGACCGCGCTGCCGATCGACGCCCAGCGCGCGTTGCGCCCGAGCCGGTCGCCGAGATTCGCGCGGCCCACGAGCGCGAACGAGATCGCCGCGAGCGCCGGCGTCAGCATGCAGCTCGCGAAGCCGTGGAACACCTCGGCGGCGATCACCGGCAGCACGGTCGGGCTGACCGCGAGCAGCACCGCGCTCAGGATGATCGCGAAGATCGCCCAGGCGGCGGCGGCCTTCTTGTTG
>NZ_JAAGPS010000248.1:0-3957 GCF_017105025.1 Paraburkholderia sp. Ac-20336
GGCCGCGAAGCGCGCGGCGCCGGCGGCCAAACGCGCGGCTGGCGCGAGCGCAGGGGGGGCGAAGAAGCCGCAATGAGCGCGGTGGCGGGGCGTCGCTTCGGCCGCGCTCCGCCATTGCTGCAGCGTCGCTCATTGCCGCTTCCGCGAACTCGGCTCAGTGTTGCGGAAAGTCAATACCATCGTGCGATCGAGCCGGTTCTGTCACAGGTTTCACCTGGTCCGCATGCTATGATTGTGTAAGCTTTATCTGGCTTTGGGGGCACGCAGAAAAGAACCAATCCCGCCGCCCACGCGTCGTTTGCCGCCGGCACCACCGGCGCAGGGCTGGACGGTGCGGTTTCCAACGCAGACTGGCTCGACCTCAGGCACAGGGTATTCCTCACCCACGGTTGGCCGCACAGCGCCTGATTCATGTTTCAGGTTCCTGTGCAAACGCCCGGACTTCTTTGCTTCCCGATGCCTATGGGCGGCAGATTAGCGCGTAAAATTGAATGCTTGGCCGACAAACGGTACGTTCGTTCGCCGTGGCAAAACGGTTACACGTAGCAGCAACAGACACAGACAGTATGCGCAGAACAGGGGCGGGACTATGAACACCATGCTTTATCCGGAACTTTATAAATCGCTCGAATCCGTTCGCTGGGACATGGAGAAGGACATTCCCTGGGACAAGTTCGATGCATCGCTCTTGACCGACGAGCAGGCCGCGACGATCAAGATGAACGCGATCACCGAATGGTCGGCGTTGCCCGCCACGGAAATGTTTCTGCGTGACAACCATCACGACAGCGATTTCTCCGCGTTCATGAGCGTGTGGTTCTTCGAGGAACAGAAGCATTCGCTGGTGCTGATGGAATATCTGCGCCGCTTCAAGCCGGAATTGGTCCCGACCGAAGAGGAACTGCACGCGGTGCGCTTCGAGTTCGATCCCGCGCCGCCGCTCGAAACGCTGATGCTGCACTTCTGCGGCGAAATCCGCCTCAATCACTGGTATCGCCGTGCCGCCGAATGGCACACCGAGCCGGTCATCAAGCACATCTACGAAACCATTTCGCGCGACGAAGCGCGGCATGGCGGCGCGTATCTGCGCTACATGAAGAAGGCGATGGCGCAAACCGGCGACATCGCGCGTGCCGCATTCGCGAAAATCGGCGTGCTGATGGCGTCGGCGCGCCGCACCGAAAAGCCGCTGCACCCGACCAACCTGCACGTGAATCAGGCGCTGTTCCCGCGCGACACGATTCAATCGCGCCTGCCCGATCCGGAATGGCTCGAGCGCTGGCTCGACGAGCAGATCCGTTTCGACGACGGCTGGGAAAAGAAAGTGGTCGAGCGCATCCTCCACAACCTGTCGCTGCTGTTCGAGCGCACGTTCAACACGGCGCAGGAACTGAATCGTTATCGCAAGGAAGTGGTCGCGCGTTTGCAGGCCGACGGTCAGGCGCCGGCGCAACCGGCGTGAGGGCATGAGCGCTGACGCCGGCAGTGGTGGTGGCGCTTCGATCCCGATGCGCGGAGCCGGGCTGCGGCGCAGTCACCGCGAACGAGGTTGCACGGTTCCCCTGTTGCTTTGAGGCATTGCCTTGAGGCGCTGCTTTAAAGCACGGCATCGAAAGGCAAATAGAAACGGTCCGGCAGGCGCGAGCTTGCCGGACCGTTTTGCTTGAGGCCGTCCAGCGTGTATCGTGACGGCACTTTCTTTTTCCTCTTTCCATACCCCCGCGATGCCCGCTATTTTCGAACGCAAGATTCTGACGCGCGATGCCCTGGTGAAACTGCGTCCTTCGCTGACCGCGCCGGTCGTATTCACGAACGGAGTGTTCGACATTCTGCATCGCGGACACGTGACCTATCTCGCCGATGCGAAGGCGCTCGGCGCCTGTCTGATCGTCGGCGTGAATAGCGATGCGTCGGTGCGCATGCTCGGCAAGGGCGACGACCGGCCGATCAACCACGAAGCCGACCGGATGGCCTTGCTCGCGGCGCTCGAAAGCGTCGACTACGTGGTGAGCTTCGGCGAAAAAACGCCGGTCGAACTGATTTCGGCGCTGCGGCCGGACGTGCTCGTGAAGGGCGGCGACTACGATATGGACGCGCTGCCCGAATCGGCAATCGTGCGCGGCTGGGGCGGCAAGGCGCTGGCGATTCCGTTCGAGCACGATCGCTCGACGACCGCGCTGCTGAAGAAGGTGCGCACGCAGGGCTGACCGACTGCTTCGATCGCTTCAGCCGCTTCGCTACTGCGGCAACGCCGACGTCGAAATCGGCGCTTGCGGCGCCGGTCCGCCGACGACCGCCTGGTCGGCCGCATCGGCGGCGCTGACGGGCCGCACTGTCAGCGACTCCGGATGAATCTGCCGGTTCAGGTGATTGGGCTCGCGGCTACTGGCGCTGGGCACCGGCCCGAATGCGCCCAGCGATGTGGCGAAAGCCAGCACGTTGGCAAGAATCAGAATGGCGATCAGCCCGCGAAGCATGGTTGAGGGTTCCAGTCCAGAAGAAGTTGAGCCGGGGTCGGGGTGAGGTGCCGGAAGCGGGCGCGCGGGCGACCTGCCGTGGCGGTTCACGAGTGCGCGAGTCGGGTGCCGGTCGCGGACTTGGCTCCCCGCATTTGCCGCGCACCGATCATGGCGTCGATCAACCGCCCTGCCGCGCCGAATCCTCGGCGGCAATCAGCGCGAGGCCCGACAGCACGAGCGAATCGTGGCGAGTATGCGGTACTTTGAGCGCGCTCGCCACCTCGTCCGCAGCGCCGCCGTTGACGACGAGCCGCACCGGCACCTGCCACTCGTCCTGCAGATCGCGCCACATGCGCTCGACCAGTCCCGCCTGCGCGAGCGTGCAGCCGGCCGAGAGCGAACGCGGCGTATCGGTCGCGAAAAACGGGCCGCGGCGGCCTGCCCCGGCGTCGTTGCCTGCGTCGAGCAGGCCGCGTGCGCGCGCGGCATCGAGCGTCGGCAATTGCGCGGTGTGTTCGCCGAGCGAGCGCATCATCAGCGTCCAGCCCGGCGCGATCAGTCCGCCGACGAACGAGCCGTCCGCGCGCAACGCTTCGAGCGTCGTCGCGGTGCCGAATGTCGCGAGCAGCAGATGTTCGCCGGGAAACGCCGCATGCGCGCCGATCATGCCGGCCCAGCGATCGCTGCCGAGCGTGTGCGGCGCCGTGTAGCCATTGACGACGCCGCATTGACGCGCGTTCGCGCGGATCGTCGTGAGCGGCAGTTGCGGCCAGTGCGCGTCGACGAGCGCGGCAATGCGCGCCGCGACGTCCGCGCCGGCGACGTTGGACAACCACGCGCCGCGCGGTGTCGGCAAGCCCGACCATCCGGGCGATGAAGCAGGCCGCAACGTGGGCGTCGAGCCCGCCGACGCGTTACTCCGCGACACAGCCTGCAAGCCCGACTGCAAGCCAGGCGTCGAATCCCCCCGCAGACCGGACACCGGCCCCGCATCGGCTTGCAAGCCGTACCGCGCGACATCCTCGTGTGCTAGCGCTCCGGCCGCCAGTTGCGTGCCATCCGCGTCCACGCATGCCCATTTGATCCGGCTATTGCCCGCGTCGATCAGCAGAGAAGGCGCGTGCTGCGTCATGCGGCACCGTCGGCGAGGCGCAGCGACACGTCGCCGGTCGCGATGCTCTGGCGGCCGGCGGCCGTATCGAGCAGCAACTGGCCGTGTTCGTCGACGCCGGCTGCCACGCCGCGCGCGATTTCCTCGCCTTGTTCGAGCAGCACGACGTCGCGGCCTGCGTACGCATGCACGGCGTTCCAGCGCGGCTGGAACGGCGCGAAGCCGTCGGCGCCGAAGCGCTGCAACGCCGGTTCGAGCGCGTTCAGCTCGGCGGCGAGCGTGTCGGTCAGATTCGCGTTCGGCAGCGCGCGCTGCAGCGCGGTCGGCACGGTGCCGCGCGCCTGCGGCGGCACGTCGGCATGCAGCGCGCCGACCTTGAGCGGAAGA
>NZ_JAAGPS010000249.1:0-3341 GCF_017105025.1 Paraburkholderia sp. Ac-20336
GCCCGGCCAGCCCGCCAGCGGCCAGGCCGGCGGCGCCGACCTCGGCGGGCTCGGCGGCCTAAGTGGCATGGGCGGCAACTTCTCGCAGCGTCTGTCCGGTCTCGCGCAGATGCGCGGCAACCCGCGCGCGCCGCTCGTGTTCGCAGTCGCGCTGCTGGTGGCGGTCGTCGCGGGCCTGTTTCTGTGGTCGCGCGCGCCCGACTACAAGGTGCTCTACAGCAATCTGTCGGACCGCGACGGCGGCCAGATCATCGCCGCGCTGCAGCAGGCCAACATTCCGTACAAGCTCTCCGAGAGCGGCGGCGCGATCCTCGTGCCGGCCGAGCAGGTCCACGAGATGCGCCTGCGCCTCGCCTCGCAGGGGCTGCCGAAAAGCGGCTCGGTCGGCTTCGAGCTGATGGACAACCAGAAATTCGGCATCAGCCAGTTCGACGAGCAGATCAACTATCAGCGCGCACTCGAAGGCGAACTCGAACGCACGATCGAGTCGATCTCGACCGTGAAGTCGGCGCGCGTGCATCTGGCGATTCCGAAGCCGACCGTGTTCGTGCGCGACAAGGAACCGCCCTCGGCGTCGGTGCTCGTCAATCTCTATCCGGGCCGCGTGCTCGACGAAGGCCAGGTTGTCGCGATCACGCACATGGTGGCGTCGGCTGTACCGGAAATGCCGGTGAAAGGCGTGACGATCCTCGATCAGGACGGCAACCTGCTCACGCAACCGGCCACCGGCAGCGGGCTCGACGCGACGCAACTGAAGTATCGCCAGCAGATCGAGCGCAACACGCAGCAGCGCATCGACGCGATCCTCGCGCCGCTGTTCGGCGCGGGCAACGCGCACTCGCAGGTGAGCGCCGACATCGACTTCTCGCACAGCGAGCAGACTTCGGAGAACTACGGCCCGAACGGCAATCCGCAACAGGCGGCGGTGCGCAGCCAGCAAACGAGCAGTGCCACCGAAATGTCGCAGGGCGGCGCCTCGGGCGTGCCGGGCGCGCTGTCGAACCAGCCGCCGCAGCCGGCCTCCGCGCCGGTCGTCGCCGGCAACGGCGCGAGCGGCGTCGCCACGACGCCGGTCAGCGAGCACAAGGATTCGACCACCAACTACGAACTCGACAAGACCGTGCGCCACATCGACCAGCCGATGGGCGGCATCCGCCGGCTCTCGGTCGCGGTCGTCGTCAATTACCTGAAGGTGACCGACGCGAAGGGCCACGTGACGATGCAGCCGGTCAGCGCCGACAAGCTCGCGCAGATCACCCAGCTCGTGAAGGACGCGATGGGCTTCGACGCGCAGCGCGGCGACTCGGTCAACGTGGTCAACAGCGCGTTCACGACCGAACTCGACCCGAACGCCAACCTGCCGTGGTGGCGCACGCCGGACATGCTCGCGCTCTACAAGCAGATCGCGACCTACCTCGGCATCGGCGCGGTGGCCCTGTTCCTCTACTTCGTGATGGTGAAGCCGGCGCTGCGCCGCGCGTTCCCGCCTCCGCCCGAGCCGGTCGCGGCGCTCGCCTCGCCCGACGAGCCCTTGCTGCTCGACGGCATTCCGGCCGAGGAACGCGACGGCGCGGTCGTCCAGATCGAGGCCGACCCCGAGACGCTCGCGCTCGAAAATGCCAAGCACAAATATGAGCGGAACCTGGAGTTCGCGCGCAGCATCGCGCGCCAGGACCCGAAGATCGTTGCAACCGTCGTGAAAAATTGGGTGTCCGATGAGCGCTGAAGGCGTAGTGAAGAGCGCGCTGCTGCTGATGTCGATCGGCGAGGAAGAGGCCGCGCAGGTGTTCAAGTTCCTCGGCCCGCGCGAAGTCCAGAAGATCGGCGTCGCGATGGCCGCGCTGAAGAACGTGACGCGCGAGCAGGTCGACGAGGTGCTGCAGGAGTTCGTGCGCGAGGCCGAGCAGCACACCGGCATGTCGCTCGATTCGAACGAGTACATCCGCTCGGTGCTGACCAAGGCGCTCGGCGACGACAAGGCCGGCGTCATCATCGACCGGATTCTGCAGGGCAGCGACACGAGCGGCATCGAAGGGCTCAAGTGGATGGACTCGGCGGCCGTCGCCGAACTCATCAAGAACGAGCATCCGCAGATCATCGCGACGATCCTCGTGCACCTGGACCGCGATCAGGCATCCGAAATCTCCGCCTGCTTCACGGATCGCCTGCGCAACGACGTGCTGCTGCGCATCGCGACGCTCGACGGCATCCAGCCGGCCGCGCTGCGCGAACTCGACGACGTGCTCACGGGCTTGCTCTCCGGCAGCGACAACCTCAAGCGCAGCCCGATGGGCGGCATCCGCACGGCGGCCGAAATCCTCAACTTCATGTCGAGCAATCACGAGGAAGGCGTGCTCGAAAACGTGCGCCAGTACGACGCCGAGCTGGCGCAGAAGATCGTCGATCAGATGTTCGTGTTCGAGAACCTGCTCGACCTCGAAGACCGCGCGATCCAGCTGCTGCTGAAGGAAGTCGAGTCCGAGGCGCTGATCATTTCGCTGAAGGGCGCACCGCCCGCGCTGCGCCAGAAGTTCCTCTCGAACATGTCGCAGCGCGCGGCCGAACTGCTTGCCGAAGACCTCGACGCGCGCGGTCCGGTGCGCGTCTCCGAAGTCGAGACGCAGCAGCGCCGCATCCTGCAGATCGTGCGCAACCTGGCCGAGAGCGGCCAGATCGTTCTAGGCGGCAAGGCCGAAGATGCGTATGTCTGATCCGAACTCCACGGCGAAGGAAAGCCTCTCGGCCTACCAGCGCTGGGAGATGGCCTCGTTCGACCCGGTGCCGCCCGCGCCGCCGCCGGCCGAACCCGAATTCGACGAGCGCGCGTTCGAGGCCGAACTCGACCGCCTGCGCGAAGCCGCGCAGGCGCAGGGCGTCGCCTCGGGTCACGTGGCCGGTCAGGCGCTCGGCTATCAGGCCGGCTATGACCAGGGCCATGCGCAGGGTTTCGCGCAAGGCCAGAGCGAAGCGCGCGAGGAAGCGGCGCGCCTCGCCGCGCTCGCCGAAACCTTCAAGACCGCGCTCGGCGGCGCGCAGCACGCGATTTCCGAAACGCTCGTCGCGCTCGCGCTCGATATCGCGCAGCAGGTCGTGCGCCAGCACGTGCAGCACGATCCGACCGCGCTGATCGCCGCCGCGCGCGAAGTGCTGGCGGCCGAACCGGCGCTGACCGGCGCGCCGTCGCTGATCGTGAGTCCCGCCGATCTGCCGGTCGTCGAGGCGTATCTGCTCGAAGAACTGCAAACGCGCGGCTGGACCGTGCGCACCGATGCGTCGGTCGAGCGCGGCGGCTGCCGCGCCCACGCCGGCAGCGGCGAAGTGGATGCCGGCATCGACACGCG
>NZ_JAAGPS010000250.1:0-238 GCF_017105025.1 Paraburkholderia sp. Ac-20336
GAAAAAAAAAAATACGAAATCCATTCATACCATAACCAATGTGTCCATGACTCCTTTACCTAGTTCAATTAGTACGTCGCCACAATAGTAAATTTGAGCTCCCCTCACACTTACTCCACTCCTTCACTCATCCTATATTATCACGACTTCTTGACCCGTACCTACGACATATAGTACCACACCGTGAATATGTGCAATGTCACTGTCACAATTCATGTCTCATGTCTACTTGCCGCCT
>NZ_JAAGPS010000251.1:0-3430 GCF_017105025.1 Paraburkholderia sp. Ac-20336
CCGGCCTCGCCCGGACCCGGCGCCGGGCGCGGCGCGCCGAACAGCACGCTGCGCGGATTGGTGCTGAAGGTATCGGCGGCGCGGTCGATCGATTGCGCCGCCGAGCGCACGTCCTCGGTCAGCGAGTTCACGCGCGGCAGCGTCTCGTAGCCGACCCGCGCCGACAGATCCTGCAGCGACACGTTCATCTCGGCGAGCGCGTCGCCGGCCTGCTGCGCCGCCGTGCCGACCTTGTTCAGATTGCGCTCGAACGGGCCGTCCGGACGGTTCAGGCTCGTGATCATCCGGTTGGTCGAGGCGAGCGTGCGATTCAGCTGATCGACCGTGGCGGGCAGCTTGCCCGCGACCGGCGCGATCTGCTGGCTCAGCCCGGCGATCCCGGACGCGGCCTGCTGGATGCTCGCGGCCGTGTCGTGCAACTGCGCGACCATTTCCGGCGACAGCATGTCGTTGACGTTGTCGGTGACTTTTTCGAGCTTGCGCAGCAGCACGTCGCCGCGCTGCTGCAACTGGTCGAGCAGGCCCGGGCGCATCGGCAGCTGCGCGACCTGCTGCACCGACGACGGCAGCGGCGTCAGATCGCGCCCGGTGTCATCGAGCTGGATGAACGCGATGCCGGTCACGCCTTGCAGGCCGAGGCTGCCGAACGTCGAATGGGTGATCGGCGCGTGTTCGTCGACCATGATGCGGATCATGATCTGCCCCGGATGGCTCGGATCGAACTTGATCGACTGCACGCGGCCGACGTCGAGCCCGCGAAAGCGCACCGCCGCGTCGGCAAAAAGCCCCGTCACGTTGGTGCGCGCGATCAGGTCGTACGGCACCCGCACGGTGCGATCGACGTTGAACAGAAATGCGGCGAGCGCGACCGCCGCCGTCAGCACGACCGTGAAAAGCCCGGCCCAGAATGCGTGTGCTTTGTTTTCCATTGTCAGGTTTCCTGGTTCATGGCGGCCCGGTTCATAACGGCAGACCTCATAGCGGCAACTCGGACGACGCCGCTTCGAGCGCGGCCCGCGGCAGCTTCGCGCGGCGCTCGGGCGGCAGCGCCTGCAGCGCGCGGCGCCCGCGCAGGCCGAGGAAATATTCGCGGATAAACGGATGATCGACGCCCGCCGCCTCTTCGACCGGCGCGTTGACGAGCACCTTGCGATCGGCAAGCACGGCGACGCGCGTCGAGATCGCGACCATTGTGTCGAGGTCGTGCGTAATCATCACGACCGTGAGGCCGAGCGCGCGATGCAGCGCGGAGATCAGCTCGACGAATTCGTCGGACGCCTGCGGGTCGAGCCCGGCGGTCGGTTCGTCGAGGAACAGCAGTTCGGGTTCGAGCGCAATCGCGCGCGCGATGCCGACCCGCTTGATCATGCCGCCCGACAGCGCCGACGGCATCTTCGACGCGTGCTTGCACGGCAGCCCGACCATTTCGAGCTTCAGCATCACGATGTCGCGCAGCAGGTCTTCGGGCACGCGGCCGAGCTCGCGCACCGGCTGCGCGACGTTGTCGAACACCGACAGCGACGAGAACAGCGCGCCGCGCTGGAACAGCATGCCGGAGCGGCTGCGCATCAGCAGCGCGGTGTCGGGCGAGATGGTCGCGAGGTCCTGGCCGAACAGCTTGATGGTGCCCGACGAGGGCCGCTCGAGGCCGAGAATCTGCCGCACCAGCGTGGTCTTGCCCGAGCCCGAGCCGCCGACGATCGAGACGATCTCGCCGCGCCGCACCTCGAGGCTCAGGTGCTGATGCACGATGTTGCGGCCGTAGCGCTTGGTGATGTCGTTCACCTCGATCACCGGCTCGGCGATCGACGGCACGGGCTGGCCGCGCACGGCTTCGGTCAGTGGCGCGATCATCCGAGCCCCACGTTCTGGAAGAGGATCGCGAACACCGCGTCCGCGAGAATCACGATGGTGATCGAGGTCACCACCGAGGTCGTCGTGCCTTCGCCGAGACTCTGCGAATTGGCCTTGATACGGAAGCCGAAATGACAGCCGGTGATCGCGATCAGCATGCCGAACACCGCGCCCTTGCCGAGACCGATCCAGAGATTCGCGATCGGCACGACGACGGGCAGCTGCCGCGCGAAGAAGTTCATGTCGATGCCGAGCACGAGTTTCGCGGCGAGCGCACCGCCCGTCAGCGAGATGATGTTGGTCCACATCACGAGCAGCGGCATCGCGATGCCGAGCGCGACCACGCGCGGCAGGATCAGCCGCAGGCCGTGCGGGATGCCCATCACGCGCATCGCGTCGAGTTCCTCGGTCACGCGCATCACGCCGATCTGCGCGGTGATCGCCGAGCCCGAGCGGCCCGCCACCAGAATCGCCGAGAGCACCGGGCCGAGTTCGCGGATCACCGCGAGGCCGAGAATATTGACGATGAACTGGTTCGCGCCAAAGATGCGCAACTGCTGCGCCGACAGATAGCTGAGCACGATGCCGATCAGGAACGCGACGAGCGCCGTGATCGGCAGCGCGCGCGCGCCGGCGTTGTAGATGTTCGCGGAGATTTCGGTCCACGGCGTGAGCTTCGGCTTGCGCACGATCGCGAGCAGGTCGAGCACGACGCGCCCGAGCATTGCGACGCCGCCGTACAGATGCTCGAAGAACGAGAAGAGCCCGAGGCCGAGGCGCGTGAACGGATCGAGGCGCTTGACCGGCTCGGCGCCCTCGCGCACCGTGTCGAGCAGCGCGATGCGCTCGAAGATGTCGCGTTGCGTGTCGGTGAGCGCGGTGCCGGGCGGCATCTTGTGGCCCCATACGCGCCACAGCGCCTGGCCGCCGACGTGATCCATCCTGTCGATACGCGACAGGTCCCACTCGCCGATGCCCTGCGCGCCGGTCAGCGAACGCAGCAGCGGGATCACGTGCCCGGTGTCGCGATCGCGCGCGAGCGCGAGCGCCGTCCACTGGCCCGAGAGACGGACGATCTTGCCTTGGCTGCCGGCCGCGACTTCGAGGCCGGGCGGAGTGTCGTAGTTCAAGGATCGCGGAAGCTGGTTATCGGATGAAGGGCCATTGTAGCGAACGACGGGCCGATGATGTCCGCACCGATCCGCACGCCAATCCCGCCGAAGGTCGCTGTCGCTACAATAGGTGCCATGAATGCTTCCAAGTCTCCCACGCCCTCTCCTGCAACGGCCAATGCGGCCGAGGCCGACTGGCGCATCGACCGCGAGCGCGCAGTCAGGCTGTTCGGTGCGCATGCGCATGACTGGCCGATCGAAATCGTCGAGGAAACCGGCTCGACCAATGCCGACCTGATGGCCCGCGTGAAGGCGCTGCCGCGCCGCGCGAGCGCGCTGCCGCGGCCGATCGTGCGGGTCGCGTATCTGCAAACCGCGGGGCGCGGCCGCCGCGGCCGGCCGTGGTATGCGGAGCCCGGCAATGCGCTGCTGTTTTCGGTCGCCTGCGTGCTGCCGCGTCCGCT
>NZ_JAAGPS010000252.1:0-3280 GCF_017105025.1 Paraburkholderia sp. Ac-20336
TGCCGGGTCAACGCGCGGGCGCGGCGCCGGCGCCGGTGTCCGGCGACATCACGGATCGTCAGGACGTGATCCGCGTGCTCGACAAGATCTGCGCGTACTACGAGCGTCACGAACCCTCCAGCCCGGTGCCGCTGCTATTGCTGCGCGCGCGCCGTCTGGTCGACAAGAGCTTTATGGAAATCCTGCAGGACCTCGCGCCCGAAGGAATGAGCCAGGCCCGGCAGGTAGGCGGTATCGAGAACGAGTAAGCAGTCAGCCGGGGATGTGCTTTTTGCGTTTAGCAACGCCAGTCACGCGCCATGCTGCTCGCGGCCGTGCGGCGTCAACCAGGGGAATGGTCGTGGCCAAGGAAAGCAGCCAGAAATTCATCGCGCGCAATCGGGCGCCGCGGGTTCAGATCGAGTACGACGTCGAAGTCTACGGCTCGGAGAAGAAGGTCAATCTGCCCTTCGTCATGGGCGTGCTGGCCGATCTCTCCGGGCAGCCGGCGGACCCGCTCGCACCGGTGGCGGATCGCAAGTTTCTCGAGATCGACGTCGACAATTTCGACGAGCGTCTGAAGTCGATGAAACCGCGCGTTGCCGTGCAGGTGCCGAACATGCTGACGGGCGAGGGCAACCTCGCTGTCGACATGACCTTCGAGAGCATGGACGACTTCTCGCCCGCGGCGGTCGCGCGCAAGGTGGATGCGCTGGCCAAGCTGCTGGAAGCGCGCGGCCAGTTGCAGAACCTGCTGACGTACATGGACGGCAAGACCGGCGCCGAGGACCTGATCGCGAAGCTGCTGAGCGATCCGGCCTTGCTGCAGTCGCTGGCGTCCGCGCCGAAGCCGCAGGAATGAGTGTGAACCACAGGGGAGTCTGACCATGGCCGAACCTAGTACCCAAGGGCAAGCGCAACCCGGCGAAACCTCGCTCGAAATGAGCGATTTCGCGAACCTGCTGCAAAAGGAATTCAAGCCGAAGAGCGACAAGGCAAAGGAAGCCGTCGAAACGGCGGTGCGCACGCTCGCCGAACAGGCGCTGCGCGATACCAACGTGATTTCCGGCGACGTGCTCGCGACGATCGAATCGCTGATCGCGCAGATCGACGCGAAGCTGACCGCGCAGATCAACCAGATCATCCACTCGGAAGAGTTCCAGAAAGTCGAGAGCGCATGGCGCGGCTTGCACTATCTGGTGAACAACACCGAGACGGACGAAACCCTGAAGATCCGCGTGATGAACGTATCGAAGGGCGATCTGTACAAGACGCTCAAGAAGTACAAGGGCACCGCGTGGGATCAAAGCCCGTTCTTCAAGAAGCTCTATGAAGAGGAGTACGGCCAGTTCGGCGGCGAGCCGTACGGCGCGCTGGTGGCCGATTACCACTTCGACAACAGCGGCCCCGACGTCGATCTGCTGACGCAGATGGCGAAGATCTCCGCCGCCGCGCATGCGCCGTTCATCGCGGGCGCCGATCCCGCCGTGATGCTGATGGACTCCTGGCAGGAGCTGGCGAATCCGCGCGACCTGACGAAAATATTTCAAACTCCTGAACATGCGGCCTGGCGCTCGCTGCGCGAATCGGAAGATTCGCGTTACGTGGGTCTCGCGATGCCGCGCTTTCTCGCCCGTGCGCCGTATGGCGCGAAAACCAACCCGGTCGAGGAGTTCGATTTCGAGGAAGACACCGCCGGCGCCGACAGCAGCAAATACTCATGGGCCAATGCGGCCTATGCGATGGCGACCAACATCAATCGCTCGTTCAAGATGTACGGCTGGTGCTCGCGGATTCGCGGCATCGAGTCGGGCGGCGCGGTCGAGAATCTGCCGGTGCATGCGTTCCCCACCGACGACGGCGGCGTCGACATGAAGTGCCCGACCGAAATCGCCATCAGCGATCGCCGCGAAGCCGAACTGGCGAAGAACGGTTTCATGCCGCTCGTGCACAAGAAGAACTCCGATTTCGCCGCCTTCATCGGCGCGCAGTCGCTGCATAAGCCCGCCGAATACGAAGACCCGGACGCCACCGCGAACGCGAACCTGGCCGCCCGTCTGCCGTACCTGTTCGCGTGCAGCCGCTTCGCGCACTACCTGAAGTGCATCGTGCGCGACAAGGTCGGCAGCTTCAAGGAGAAGGACGACATGCAGCGCTGGCTGCAGAACTGGATTCTGCAGTACGTCGATGGCGATCCCGCGCACTCGACGGAAGAGTCCAAGGCAAGACGGCCGCTTGCCGCCGCGGAGGTGGTCGTCGAAGAAGTGGAAGGCAATCCGGGGTATTACACGTCGAAGTTTTTCCTGCGTCCGCATTACCAGTTGGAAGGCCTGACCGTATCGCTACGGTTGGTTTCGAAGCTTCCGTCCGCCAAGGCGGCATGACGGAAATCCCTTTTTTTCAGTGACGAATTGTTTTGAGCGGAGAAAGACATGGCCATCGATATGTTCATGAAGCTGGGCGATATTAAGGGCGAGTCGCAGGACAAGACCCATAAGGAAGAAATCGAAGTGCTGGCATGGAGCTGGGGGCTGAGCCAGAGCGGCACGATGCACATGGGGACGGGCGGCGGGGCCGGCAAGGTATCGGTGCAGGACCTCTCGTTCACCAAATACAGCGACAAGGCCACGCCGCCGATCATGGCGGCCTGTACCAAGGGCACGCACATCGACAAGGCGCTGCTGACCGTGCGCAAGGCCGGCGGCGACAACCCGCTCGAGTACTACAAGGTCACGCTCGAAGGCGTGCTGGTCAGCTCCTACTCGACGGGCGGCTCGGGCGGCGAAGAGCGTTTCACCGAGAACGTCACGCTCAACTTCGAGAAGTTCCATGTCGAGTATCAGCCGCAAAACGCCAAGGGTGCGAAGGAAGGCGGGGTGGTCGAAACGAAGTGGAACATTCCCGCCAACGCCGAGAGTTGAGCGGCAGGCAGCATGAGACGACCGCACCGCGCCGGCCACGCCGCCGCGGTGCGGCGGCGGGTGGGATGACCTCAGCCTGAGCGGAGCGAACCGGCATGACAGCAGAAGAGTGTTTGCGCGCGGGCGATGTCGACGGATGCCTGAGCGAATTGCAGAACCAGGTTCGCAAGGACCCGTCGAAAGCCGCTTATCGCGTCTTTCTGTTCCAGTTGCTCGCGGTGACGGGCGCGTGGGATCGCGCGCTGACGCAACTGAACGTGGTGGGCGAACTCGACGCCGCGGCGTTGCCGATGGTGCAAACCTATCGCGCGGCGTTGCAGTGCGAAGCATTGCGCGACGCGGTGTTCAAAGGCGAACACGCGCCGCTGATTTTCGGCGAG
>NZ_JAAGPS010000253.1:0-3404 GCF_017105025.1 Paraburkholderia sp. Ac-20336
GGAAACCTCCTGCGTGAGCTGATGGGCACGACGCATCCACTGTACAGGCAGTTGCAGATGCGCTCTGTCGCCTGGCTTCCCTTACCCGTTGCCGGGGGGAGGCGTCCATACCATCTAACACGCTCTAAGCAGTCTAAATTGCTTGAGTTGCTTGAGTTGCTTGAGTTGCTTGAGTTGCCTGAGCCGTCTGAGCCGCCAACACCGTCGCATGCCTGAACGCCGCCACGAGGTTCGCGACGATATCCTCGCGCAGCCGCGCGTCGGCGGTTCTGAGCGCGTACGACGGATGCCACGTCGGCACGATCAGGCGTCCGCGATGCGCGATCGTGAGCCCGAGGTATTCGGACAGATTGACGTGCGCGCCGGTCAACGCTTTCAGCGCGGTCGGCCCGAGCGTGACGACGACGCGCGGGGCGACTTGCGTCAGCTCCTCGTCCAGCCAGTATCCGCAAGCCTCGACTTCGCTGCGTTCCGGCGCGCGATGGACGCGCTGCCCGCTCTCGCGCTGCGGGCCCGGCTGCCGTGGAATAGCGCGCGCCTCGGTCGCTATCTCCCACTTGTAATGCTTGACCGCATAGGTCAGATACAACGCCGCGCGCTCGACACCGGCGCGCGCAAGCACCGTATCGAGCAACTTCCCGGCCGCGCCGCCGAACGGTTCGCCGTGCTGGTTCTCGTATTCGCCGGGCTGCTCGCCGAGCGCCATGATCGCCGCGTGCGCGGGACCGATTCCGGCGACAGCCTGCTTCGCATTGCGCCACAGTCCGCAGCGCCGGCAGGTGGCGAGCGGGCCGTTCGGCTCGCGCAACGGCGGCGTGAGCGCGGAAATCTCGATGGGCGGTGGCTGCGCCACGTGAACGGCGGCACCCCGCGCGCCAAGACGCGTGCGCTCGCGTGCGAGATGCGCGGGCAGCGGCGGACCGGCGGGCGGCGTGCGCCAGTAGCGCAGCGGCACCGGCGCAGGTTGCGCGTTGACGACGTTCGCGTACCAGGCAAGCCATAGTGCTTCGGCCGGTTCGCTCGTGACGGCTTCGCCGGTCATCGCGCTCGCCGGCAAAGCATGTTCGGCCTCGATATATTCTTCTGCGGCCGGCCGGCCGATGCGCAACAGCATGCCGTTCCAGAACGCCGCGCCTCGCGGGGTCGCGAGCATCCACGTGGAGTTGCCCATGTCCGCGGCGAACTCCGTGGCGGCGCGTTCGAGCAGGTCGTGATGCGGCTCGTACCAGCCGACGAATTCCGGTGGCCCCATCGACGGATCGCGCCGTCTGAACAGCGTGCCGAGCACGAGTTCGGCGGTGGCCCGCTCGATCGCCTCGACGCGTTGCGCGAGCAGCGCGCCGTCGGGGTCGTGCAGTTCGATGACGCCGCGTTCGCCCTGCGTCCAGCGCCACAGGATGCGGTAGAGCAGAGTCCAGCGATCGTCCGAGCGATGGCACGCGGCGGTTTTTAGCTGCACGAGCAGATCGCGGGGGATGGCGGGTGTGGGGCGAGCGAGGAGCGGCGTTTCGGCGCCGAGGGTGGTTTTATCCAGGAACGGTCGGGTTCGTGGCGTTGCGGTTTTTTCCGCTTCGCCCTCGCCCTCGGCTTCAATCCATTCGACCGATAGAGGCTCGATGCCTTCGCGCAGCGCTTCGCGCGCCGCACGGCGCCAGGCGGCAAAAGTCGGTTCGATCAGGATGCATTTCACGACGGCAAAATACTGTATAAATATACAGTATGTGCGCAAAGGGGGATTGGGGCAAGCGGGGGCGACGGGTTGGGCGAGTCCGATGCTTTTGCCGGGAGATGCCGCGCGGTCGAGGCTCGGGATGACTGCGGCGAAATGGCTCTGAGAATGGCCGTGAGAACGAGGCAAGCGCATGCCGGGTTCGCCGCTGGCGGGTGACAAACCCGCAGAACGGCAAAGCCGCAAAAACCGCCCCTAAATCCCGCGCAAATCCTCCGGCGTATCGACGTCGCGCAGGATGCCCGGATCGTCGACATCCACGCGCGTCAAACGTTGGGTCATCAGCAGCGATCTGGCGCCCGCGTCGCCGTCGAGCGCGAGCAGCGCCTCGCAATGCTCGACGCCGAAGCCGACCGGATGGCCGCGCTGTCCGTCGTAAAACGGCGCGACGAGCGCGGCGCCGTCGTCGAGCGTGCGGGCCACCGTTTCGATCGTCGGAATCGAGATGCGCGGCATGTCCGCGAGCGCGACGATCCAGCCCTCGGCGTCGTCGCTCGCTGCGATGCCCGCCGCGAGGCTCGCGCCCATGCCGCGTTCGGCGCCGGCCGCGAACACGACGTCGCAGCCGGCATCGTTGAGCACGCGGGCGAGCGCATCCGAGCCGGGCCGCACCACCGCGATCACATGCGGCACGACGAGCAGCAGCCGATGCGCCGATTCATGAGCGACGGGCGTGCCGTCGGGCAGGCGTGCGAGCAGTTTGTTGCGCAGCCCGTCCGGATCGAAACGCGAGCCGAACCCGGCGGCGAGCAAGACACCTGTGGCGAGCGAGGCGTAGGCCATCGGCGAATCCCAATAGAAGGAACGAGACCGATTGTGCGATGCAAGGCCACGTCAGGCAAGCGCGAATGCCGGCATATGGCGTTGGCCGCGCCGCTTTTCGACACCGTAACGCAATCGCGCGCTGCCAATCTCCCACCGCCAGCACCTCATGGCCAGCACCTCATGGCCGGCACCGCACGGCCAGCACCGCACGGCCAGCACCGCACGGCCAGCACCTCACCACCAACACCCCACCACCAACACCTCACCACCAACACCTCACCACCAACACCTCACCACCAACACCTCACCGCCAACACCTCACCGCCAACACCTCACCGCCAACACCTCACCGCCAACACCTCACCGCCAACACCCCACCGCCAACACCCCGACATACACCACTAAACCCGCATCACCTTATCGAGCGTAATCGGCAGATCCCGCACCCGCACGCCGGTCGCGTGATACACCGCATTCGCGATCGCGGCCGGCACGCCCGTAATGCCGATCTCGCCAATCCCGCGCACGCCGAGCGAGTTGATATACGGGTCGGGCCGGCCGATGAAGGCGATGTCGAGCGTGTCGATATCGGCATTCACGGGCACGTGATACTCGGCCAGATTCGCGTTCGTGAAGCGCCCGTAGCGCGTATCGAGCGACGACTCTTCCTGCAGCGCCGCGCCGATGCCCCACACGATGCCGCCCATCATCTGGCTGCGCGCGGTCTTCTCGTTGAGCACGCGTCCCACGTCGTAGACGGCCACCACGCGCGGCACGCGGATCGTGCCGAGGTCCGCGTCGACATGCACCTCGACGAACACCGCGCCGAACGAGTGGAACGCGTACTGCTGCTTCTCGTTGCCGGGCCTGACCGTCGAGGTCGCCTCGATCGGCTTGCCGCCCGCGCGCG
>NZ_JAAGPS010000254.1:0-3314 GCF_017105025.1 Paraburkholderia sp. Ac-20336
CGGCATCGGTGAAGAAGGCGACGTTCTCGCGACGTGGCTGGCGCGACGCGCACGACGGCCGGCAGAACACGCCGGTCGTCCTGACCGCGTAGAAGAAGACGCCGTCGGCTTCGCGCTCGCGACGGGTGACGGCGGCCCAGCGGTCGTCGTCGGTGAGCCAGCGGGTGGCGTTGGATTCCTCGCCGGTGGCGGTGCGGATTGCGGCGGAATGGCGGTTGGCGTTCATGATCGTTCCGTGGTCCCTGATGGGCAGGCAATGTCGATGCTCATCAATGTAGGTCCGATGGCGACACACTACGCTCCGGTTCTTGCTCTGTCATTGCAGCCCGCTTTTCCCTACTCGTAACGGGGTCAAAACCCGCTAAATCTCATTCAGGACGCTTTCAACTCACCTGTAAACCCGCTCCAGGCGGGTGTTTTGCCTCAAATCGCGACAATTTGGCCCGATACCGGGTTTTCCCTTAAAAAGTTATTGCGTCGCATCAACCCGATGTGTATATTAGTACCTGTCTCCTCCATGTCTCCTCCTGATATGGATTCAGCCCGCTCCATTCGAGCGGGCTTTTTTTCGCCCGTCGTTTCCCCCTCCCCTCCCTCGATCCCGCTGCGCGATCCTTTCTCCTACACTTCGCTCATTGGTTCTCCGAACCGGCAAGACCAGCAAGAGGGTGTCCGAGATGAAAATCCATATTCGCGAGATCGACCATGTCGTGATCCGGGCGACGAACGTCGAGACGCTCGCGCGTTTTTACTGCGACGTGCTCGGCTGCAGTCTCGAAAAGGAGCAGCGCGAGCAGGGTCTTACGCAATTGCGCGCGGGACGTTCGCTGATCGATTTGCTGCAGGTCGGCGCAAAGCTCGATCGCGCGGAAAACGGTATGCCGGGCACGGGACGCAATCTGGATCACCTGTGCCTGCGGATCGAATCGTTCGACGCCGCAGCGCTCACGGCGCATCTGGCCGCGCATGGCACGCGGATCGGCGAACAAGGGGTGCGTTATGGCGCGGACGGCTTCGGACCGTCGCTGTATCTGTTCGACCCGGAAGGCAATATGGTCGAACTGAAGGGGCCGCCGGACGCGGCGCGGGTGACGTCGCTCTGAGCTTCGGCCAGGGGCGCTCGGGCCGCCGCGAGCGACGTTGGCCGGTCAGGCCGGCGCCGGCTTCGCGTAGAACTCAGGCGTCGGCGGGCGCCTTCAACACCGTCCAGTCGATTTTCACCGCGTCGGCCTCGGCGCTGCCGAGCCACGCTTCACCATCCTGTACCGTGCATTGCAGACGCATCGTGCGTTCGGCGAGCGAGCCGAGCGATGCCGCGACGTCCTCGCCGAGCGTCCACACCGTCACGTTGCGCAGACGCTCGACCTTGTTGCGCACGCCCTGCCACCAGATGTCCGAGGTCCGCCCGCCGTACGCGATCACGACTACGTGATTGGCGCGGCCGCTCGCCTTCGCGATGCGCCGCTCGTCGGGCTGGCCGACCTCGATCCACGTTTCGATCGCGCCGGTGAGGTCTTTCTGCCACAAGTCCGGCTCGTCGACATCCGACAAGCCTTTGCAGAACTCGAGCCGTTCCTGCGCGAACAGCGCGAACGCCGCGACGCGGACCATCATCCGGTCGTCGGTTTCCGAGGGGTGACGGGCGATCGTCAGCGAATGGTCGGCGTAATAGTGCCGGTCCATGTCCGCGATCTGCAGTTCCGCCTTGTAAATCGTCGATTTGAGAGCCATGCCGTTGCTGAACCAGGCGCTCGCTCCACCGGAGCGAACGGAAAAAGAATCGTCGACGGCGCGTTGCCGTCTGTCGTATTTGCCATGCATCGCGTGTTCCTCCCGCGCCGTCAGCCGGTGCCTATGACGACGGAAGGAGCATTTATCGGGCCACCACGGGCTCCAGCGGCGCGCCGTAGACCTCGCGAGCCGCGTCCCGCAAGGCGTCGAGTACGATCACGGCGGCTGGCGCCAGCAGATGCGACTGGCGCGTGATGATACCGAATGTATCCATCCTGTACGGTAAATCGATCGGTACCCGTTTCAATACGCCGTACTGTTGGTATTGACGCGCCACTTCCTCAGGTAAAACCGCCAACATGTCGCTTTGCAGGAGCAGGCTCGAAATAGCCAGAAAATTGTTCGTATTGACGACATTTTGCGGCGGATTCAGGCCGATCTGCGAAAACATCAGATCGAAGCGGTGGCGCAGCACGCTGCCCGGCGGATGCAGAACCCAGCTCGCGTTGACGATTCCGCGCAATGTCAAACCTGTCTCATTTTCGAGAGGATGGCCGGGCCGGGCGACCACGCAGAGCGGTTCGTCGGCGAGCGGCTCGTAGCGCACGTCGGTCTTGAGCTGGTTCTGCCGTTCGAGCACGCGGCCGACCATGATGTCGAGATCGCCTTCGGCGAGGCGCGGCAGCATCACGTCCGAGGTCTCGATGTCGGCCCAGATCTGCAATTGCGGATAGCGCTCCTTCACGTTCGCGATCGCACGCGGCACCATCGCCGCGGCGGCGGCCGCGATCACGCCGATGCGCACCTGGCCCGCGAGCCCCGAGCGCAGCGCCGAGATTTCGTCGTGCGCCTGGCTCAGGTTCGACAGCACCATGCGCGCGTGGCGGATCATCACCTCGCCGTAGAGCGTCGCGTGCATGCCGTGCGGCGTGCGGTCGAACAGGCTCACTTCGAGCATGTCCTCGAGTTCCTTGAGCAGCCGCGACGCGGCCGGCTGCGTCATGCCGAGCACGTCGGCCGCGCGCCGCACGTTGCCCTCTTCCTCCATTGCCGCGAGCAGCAGCAGCTGGCGCGTCTTGAGCCGCGCTCGCACGAACCAGTTCGAATAGCTACGCGTCATCGCGTTGTCTCCTTCCGTTTTCGGCGCGCGGCTTGCTGCCCTGAACCGCCCGTCGTGGTGACGGCGGCCGGCCGCCGCGCTTCAGGGCGCCATGATGCCATATCGAAACTGATATCGGAGAGACCTAAAAAGGGATTGGAAAGTTATGACGGCCGCTCATACCATTCGTGGACTTTGTGAGCTTCGCCCGCGCTTGCCGCCTTTTTCCATGCCACGCCGTTTCCGTCGATGAACCGCGATCCGCTCGTCCCGCTCGTTGCCAGCCCGTTTCGCCATTACATCAATGGCGGATGGGAGACCGGCGCGACCGCGGGCATGTCGTTCAATCCGTCGGACCTGGGCGACCCGGTCGGCGAATACGCGCGGGCCGACGTGCGGCAGACCGACAGCGCGATCGAGGCCGCGCACGCGGCGTTTCGCGACTGGTCGCTCGCGTCGGCGCAGCGCCGCGCGGACGCGCTCG
>NZ_JAAGPS010000022.1:0-64811 GCF_017105025.1 Paraburkholderia sp. Ac-20336
CGGCCACCATGCTGTCGATCATGATCGGAGTGCCGCCGTAACCTGATTTCTGTAGAAGATCGACTGCCAGTTCCCTGACCTTTTCGAATTCACTTTCCAGTGACTGCGTGCTGGACAGATAGCCTGGCGGCCTAACCCTGCCAGTACGCCAGAGATTGAGCACCCAGACGTACTGCGCGATGGCTATGCGTTTGATACTCGCCAGCATCAAGGGATCGTCAGGTATGGTGGTTTTTCTGGCGAGCTCAACTGCGACAAGTCCATCATCGCTATCTGCGACTACAGCGCCCGGCCACTGATCGATCCGTGTATCCGGGAAATTGTCTGGATGTTGCTGCGCCATCGCGTAGCTCCAGAACCATTGCTGGCAATGTCGCGACTCGTGGTAAATCGTATCGACAAATGCCTTGAGCGTTCTGAAGCGCAGATAGCGTTGACCCGCATCCTCGTCCGCTAACCGGCTCATAAGAATGAGGTCTTTAAGATCATTGAGATACAGGAGCAGACTCCAGTTCGCGGAATCAAAGAAGCCCTGCTCGGAGGCTGAACTTTGCGCTACATCCAGGGAGATTGCCTGAGGTACCGCTTTCCCTGGCATACCCCCAGCCTCCGGTCGATCGGTCATCGCCTTCGTAATGAGCGGCTTTATCGCTTCAATCAGAAAGTCTTGTCCCGATCGGTCAATCGGCCACCTGAGCACCTTCTCCGGCCCCCCCTTTCCCAAAGAAAGTATTCCCCCACTGAATCTTCTCGAACAGCGACTCCACCGCAAACGCGTAATCCCTGGCAACCGGAAACATAAGCTTCCCCTTGCGCTCCGGATCCAGGTCAGAAAAGCGCATCCCCCAGCGCTCGGCCGAGCAGAGTGCATAGGTCGGGATTCTGCCGGCGCTGGTGAGGCCTGGCTGATTGATCTCCACGATATGGTTGCCAACCTTGTGTGTGCGTCTAGCGGGCATTCCTGGCTTTCTCCTGTCAATCGGATTTCGTGCTGACGCCCTTGGCGCGACGGGCGAACCCACAGTATCGAAAGCCCCCACCCCACGGTCTATAGGAATTGGACTAATTTTTATCTCAAGTAAGCAATCAACCTGACGAGCCACGCCCCCACCTCTCGCCAGGGTCAACCCTGATTGCGAGGAAAATGCACCACGCTTATCTTTCTACATCATACGTATGACATAGAGAAGGTAGCATGGCGACCCTGCATCGACAGGTTCTCAATCAGATGGGCGAGCAAATCTGCTCCGGCAAATTCGCTCCGGGCGACGTTCTTCCGTCCGAACCAGAACTGGCCGAACAACTGCAGGTGAGCCGGATCACGATCCGCGAGACCATGAAGTCGCTGTCGGCAAAGGGCATGCTTCAGGTCCGGCGCCGGTACGGCACGGTCGTCCTGCCCCGGTCGCAGTGGCAATTGTTCGATCCGGACGTGATGACCTGGCGGGCTCGCGCGAGTAGCGCCGATGCGAGCCTGATCCAGGACCTGATGGAATTGCGTCTGATCATCGAGCCCAATGCGGCCAGGCTCGCCGCCTTGCGCGCCACGGCTGAAGACAAAAAAGCCATCCGCCGCGCCTATAACGCGATGGAGCGGGCGGTTGCCGGCCACGGCGAATATGTGCCGGCCGACCTCGCATTTCATGGCGCGATTCTCACCGCTTGCCACAACCAGTTCGTCGAACAGATGCAGAACGCGCTATCGGCGATTCTGCGCACGAGCTTCGAATTGAGTTCCGAAATCGCCGGCGGCCCCGCGCGTTCGCTGCCGATGCACGAGGCCCTGTGCGTCGCGATCGAGCAAGGCGACGGCGTTGCCGCCGAACAGGCGGTGCTCACGCTGATCCGGCGCGCGGAACAGGATTTCGAGGATCGGGCCAAACTCGCATCGACGGTGAACGGCAAGCCGGCCTGAGCCGATTCGCCTCTACGACGACGCATGCATCGCGCCCGCATAACGGGCCGCGAGGGGCGCCCGTACGCCCGGTTTCGACACATTGAAAAGGAAGATGAGATGACCCAGCTTTTTGACTTGACCGGGCGCACCGCGCTCGTGACCGGCTCGGCCCGCGGTATCGGCTTCGCGCTCGCGGAAGGTCTCGCGACGGCCGGCGCGCGCGTCGTACTGAACGGCACGCGCGCGGACACGGTGGCGGACGCGGTCGAGCGTCTCGCCGCGAAAGGATTGGACGTGCAGGGGCGCGCCTTCGACGTGACCGACGAAGCAGCAGTCGTGGCGGCCTTCGAGGCGTGGGACGCGGCAGGCGTGCAGATCGACATCCTCATCAACAACGCGGGCATTCAGTTTCGCAAGCCGCTCGTCGAACTCGAACTCGCCGATTGGCAACGCGTGGTCGACACCAATCTGACGAGCGCGTTCATCGTCGCGAAGCATGCCGCGAAGCGCATGATCGCGCGCGGCACCGGCGGCAAGATCGTCAATATCGGCTCGCTGACGAGCGAAGCGGCGCGCGCAACCGTCGGCGCCTATACCGCGGCCAAAGGCGGCATCAAGATGCTGACGCGCGCCATGAGCGCCGAGTGGGCGTCGTCGAACATTCAGGCGAACGCGATCGGGCCGGGCTACATCCTGACCGACATGAACAAGCCGCTGATCGAAAATGCGAGTTTCGATGCGTGGGTGAAGAGCAGCAACCCGTCCCAACGCTGGGGCAAGCCGGAAGAACTCGTCGGCACTGCGGTCTATCTGTCGTCGCCGGCATCGAGCTACGTGAACGGGCAAATCATCTTCGTCGACGGCGGCTGGCTCGCCGTACTCTGAAGCGGAACACCTTCGGAAAACCCCATCAGGACAGGACACGACTCACCCGAGCGGGTGAGTCGACCATTTAATTAGTATGCCGCATTAATCCAGGAGACATCATGGAAGACGTCAAACCCGTTGCAACACAAAGGTGGTGGTATCTCATGCCCATCATCTTCATCACGTACAGTCTCGCCTATCTCGACCGCGCCAATTACGGTTTCGCCTCGGCGGCCGGCATCGACAAGGACCTCGGCATTTCGCACGGCATGTCGTCACTGATCGGCTCGCTGTTCTTTCTCGGCTATTGCCTGTTTCAGGTGCCCGGCGCGATCTATGCGCAGCGCCACAGTGTCAGGAAGCTGATTTTCTTCAGCCTGATCCTGTGGGGAATCTGCGCGGCCGCAACCGGCGTGGTGAGCAACATTCCGATGCTGATGGCGCTGCGCTTCGTCCTCGGCGTGGTCGAGGCCGCCGTGATGCCGTCGATGCTGCTCTACATCAGCCGGTGGTTTACGCGCAGCGAACGCTCGCGCGCGAACACCTATCTGATCCTCGGCAACCCGGTAACGGTGCTGTGGATGTCGGTGGTATCGGGCTACCTCGTGCATAGCTTCGGATGGCGCGAGATGTTCGTGCTCGAAGGCATGCCCGCGCTGGTCTGGGCCATCGTGTGGTGGTTCACGGTCCGGGACCGTCCCGCCGACGCGCCCTGGATGAGCGACGCCGAAAAGGCCGAACTCGAAAGGCGCCTCGTCGCCGAGCAGGCCCATATCGCGCCGGTGCGCGACTACAAGGCAGCCTTCCGTTCGCCGACGGTTCTGAAGTTCTGCTCGATTCATGCGCTGTGGAGCGTCGGCGTGTACGGCTTCATCATGTGGCTGCCGTCGATCCTCAAGATGGCAGCGCAAATCGACATCGTCTCGGTCGGCTGGCTCGCGGCCGTGCCCTATGTCGGCGCCATCGTGCTGATGCTGATTGCGTCCTGGCTCTCGGACAAGACCCGCAATCGCAAACTGTTCGTCTGGCCGCTGCTGTTGACGGGCACGCTCGCGCTGGTCGCATCGTTCCTGATCGGCAGCGCGCATTTCTGGATTTCGTTCTGGCTGCTCGTCGTGGCAGGCGCCACGATGTACGCACCATATGGACCGTTCTTCGCGCTCGTGCCGGAACTGATTCCCGGCAACGTGCTCGGCGGCGCGATCGGCTTCATCAATGCGAGCGGCGCACTCGGCGCATTCCTCGGCGCGTGGCTGGTCGGCTACCTGAACGGCGCGACCGGCAGCCCCGCCGCTTCCTATGTCTTCATGGCGGTCACGCTGCTGTTGTCCGTGATCCTGACGATGCTGCTTCCCGGCGCTCCGGCGCAACGCGCACAGCGCGACGGGGCACTGCCGGCCGCCACGGAAACCCACTAACTCCGCCGCTACCGAGAAACTGAAATGGCTACGCTTATTACCGATGTCAAGGTTATCCTGACCGCACCCGAAGGCATCAACCTGATCGTCGTGAAGGTCGAGACGAATCAGCCAGGCTTATATGGCCTTGGATGCGCGACGTTCGCGTACCGTCACCTTGCCGTCAAGTGTCTGATCGAGGAGTATTTGCGGCCGTTGCTGATCGGCCGCGACGCCGAAGCGATCGAGGAAACATGGCAACTGATGCACCAGAACGCGTACTGGCGCAATGGCCCGATCGAAAACAACGCGATTTCCGGCGTGGACATGGCGCTGTGGGACATCAAGGGCAAGATGGCGAACCTGCCGCTGTACCAGCTTTTCGGCGGCAAATGCCGCGAGGGCGTGCCCATCTACCGTCACGCCGACGGCCGCGATCTCAGCGAGCTTTGCGAGAACATCCAGAAGTACCGCGAGCAGGGCATCACGCATATTCGCTGCCAGAGCGGCGGCTATGGCGGCGGCGTGTATGGCAAGGCGCCATCGACCGCACCGGCCGGCGCCCTCGATGGCGTGTATCTGGATAGCCGGAAGTACCAGCGCGAAACGCTCAAGTTGTTCGACGGCATCCGCAGCCGGGTCGGCTTCGACGTCGAACTGTGTCACGACGTGCACGAAAGGCTGAAGCCGGTCGAGGCCATCCGGTTCGCGCGCGAACTCGAACAATACGAACTGTTCTTCCTCGAAGACACCATCGCGCTGGAAGAAGGCGAATGGATGCGCCAGTTACGGGAAAAGACCACGACGCCGTTGGCACAAGGCGAACTCTTCAACAATCCTTATGAATGGCGCTTCCTGATTACCGAACGTTTGATCGACTTCATTCGGGTCCATCTGAGCCAGATCGGCGGCATCACGGCGGGCCGCAAATTGCAGATCTTCGCCGAGCAGTTCGGCGTGAGAACGGCCTGGCATGGTCCCGGCGATATGTCGCCGCTCGCGCATGCGGCGAACATCCATATCGATCTGGCGTCGCGCAATTTTGGCGTTCAGGAGTGGTCGGGAACCGAGCCGCCGAATTTCGTGATTCAGGAACTGAAGGGACCGAAGGCCGCATTGCTCGACGTATTCCCGGGCTTGCCCGAATTCAGGAACGGTCACGTGTACGCCAACGACAAGCCGGGACTCGGCGTGGACATCGACGAAGCACAAGCTGCCCAATATCCGTGCGAAAACACGGTCACGACGTGGACTCAAACGCGCTTGCGCGACGGGGCCCTGCAAACGCCATGATGCAACAACGTAGGTAAGCGCGTGCGACGAGCCCGGATAAACGGGCTCGACGCGCTTCGGAAACATCGAACATAGCCTGCGCTGCATAGCCAGGCCATGCGCGCATTTACATCATGCCCATGCACACGGCAGCCGCAATCGATCCAAGCACGAGCACCGCGCCGACGGTCTTGCGCCTGTTCAACTCGGTCCACAGCAACACGCCGGTCAGCGACAGCAGAATGATGCTGCCCGCGAGCGTATCGATCAACAACACCCAGCCAACGCTCAGGCCGACGCCCTTGTGCAGGTTCGTCAACATCGCGAGGAAGGTGTTGGCGCTGCGCTTGACCGTCACATAGTTATTGCCGACCCAGTACTCGGCCGAGGTATTCTCCTTCGGCGACGCGAAATTCAGTTGCCAGTGCTCGGGCTGCATCACGTTACGATCGCCCCACGCAACCGGATGCCCTGACTCCTTCTGCACGCGGCCCGGATTGCCCGCGATTTTCAACTCATGCCTGAGCCACTTCGCGAGTTCGCGCGGCGACTCGGGCGCCGGTTGCGGCAACGGCACCTGCACGACGGACACCTGCGGCTCGCCGGTCGATACCCTGAGGGGCCCGCCGCGATGGTTCAGAAAGAACCCGGTCGTGCCGAACAGCAGACCGAGCGCGGCGCCCCACAAGCCGATCCAGCCATGCACCTTGCGCAGCCATTTGATGAACGTCGCGCGACGCGAGCGCTGCCGGCGCAGCTTCAGTTCATCGCCATCGAGCCGCCGCGGTTCGTGCGCTTCGTGCGTCTCGTATTCGCCGACGGCGGGCGGTTGAAGGTCGATTGTGTCCGATACGCTCACGTTTCACTCCAGGTACGCAACAGATTGTGATGGCTCAGCGATGCGCTTGCCGCGTCAGAAGCGGTAATCGAACGTCGCGAGCAGCGTGCGGCCGATGCCCGGCACCGAACGTCCGCCATCGGACGGAATCAGCGCATCGAAGTAGTACTTGTTGGTCAGGTTCAGCAGGTTCAGGCGCACGTCGAATTTCTTCGCGTGATAGGCAGCGGTTGCGTCCCAGCGCGTATAGCCCGGCACCTTCACGTAGTTCGTGTTCGACGCATAACGCGGCGACATATAGATCGGACCGCCGCCGATTTCCCAGTGCGGCGTGATCGCATAAGTCGTCCAGAGCGTCAGCGTGTTGCGCGGCGTATTGGCCGGCGTGTGACCCTGAGTGCCGTCGGCGGCCTTCAGGATGATCGCGTCCATATAGGTGTAGCCGCCGAAAATCTGCCACTTGTCGGTGAGGTGCCCGGTCACGCCCGCCTGAAAACCGTCCACGCGAATGTCGCCGGCCAGCGAGTATTCGGTCGGCGAGACCTGGGTGCGCGCGTTGTCCATCTCTTCGCGGAACAGCGCCGAGGTCAGCGAAATGTTGCCGCCGAACAGGTCCCACTTGCCGCCCACTTCATACGACTTCGTCGATTCCGGCGCGAGGTTCTGCGTGAGGTTCGTCACCGTCAGCGTTTCGAGCGACGGGTTGAACGACGTGCCGTACGATACGTAGTACGACTGCCAGTCGGTCGGCTGATAGATCACGCCGGCGCGCACGCTCGTGAAGTAGTTGGTCTGACTCGCGTAAGCCGGCGCACTGATCGTGTTATGAATCTCGGCCGAAAAGCGATCCCAGCGCAGACCGCCGATCACCTTCCATTGCGGCGTCAGCGTGATCGTATCGTTCAGGTAGGCGGCAATTTCGTTCGCACTCGAATCGGCATAGTTGCCGACCGTGGTCGTCACGTTCGACGGCGTGCCCATGATCGGCGGATTGAGCATCGGCACGATCGGCAGATTGTTGCGCGTATAGGCCTGGTTCGTATAGCTGTCGTGGCCCACTTCGACACCGGCGATCACGTCGTGTTTGATCGGCCCGGTATTGAATTTGTATTCGAGCATCGTGTCGTTGTAGATCGCGTGATTCTCGATCACGCGGTCATGACTCTGCAGCTTGATGAACAACTGCGAGGGAGACAGCGTCGTGAAGTTGCCGTTGGTCAGCGCGGTGGCCGACGGCGAACCGGGCAGCACCGCTTGCGGCGCGGTTTCGCGCGCGTCGGTCATCGAGTGCGAGAGCTGCGTCTGGTTGGTCAGCGTGAGGTCGTCGGAGAACTTGTGCTTGATCGCCGCCGTGAAGATCTGCACGTCCTGGATCGTGCGGTCGCTCGTCAAACCGTAGAACGTGTTCTTCGGCACCGGCGAGGGCCGGCCGTTCAGCGCCTGGATGCCGTAGTCGGGCATGTCGTCGTTGTGCTGGATCAGCGCGGACAGCGTGATCTCGGTCGGCGTGCCGATGCCGAAGCGCACTTCCGGCGCGATGCCGAAGTCCTTGCTTTTCATGACGTCGCGCGTCGAGCCGAGGCTCTGGCCGAATGCGTTCAGGCGGATCGCCGAGGTGTCGGTGAGCTTGTGGTTCACGTCGACGGTCGAGCGATAGCGGTCGTCGGTGCCGATCATGCCGGAGACTTCCGCCGAATCCGTCAGGTTCGCCTTCTTGCTGACCTGGTTGATGACGCCGCCGGTCGAGCCGCGGCCGAACAGCATCGACGACGGGCCGTACAGCACTTCGAGCGATTCGAGATCGAACGTGTCGCGGTAGTACTGGTTGCGATCGCGGAAGCCGTCGAGATAGATGTCGTTTTGCGCGGTGAAGCCGCGCAGGTTGATGTTGTTGCCGATCTGCCCGCCTTCGGCCGCGCCGATCGTCACCCCCGGCGCGTTGCGCAGCGCGTCCGTAAACGACGTCGCGCCTTGCGAGGCGAGCAGGTCGCGATTGATCACGGTGACGGTCTGCGGAATGTCGCGCAACGCGGTCGGCGTTTTCGCGCCGACGCTCGAGCGCTCGGCCTGGAAGTCCTGCTGAACGGCTTGCCCCTGCACCCCGATGGTCGGCAGCGTCTGTCCGTCGGCGGTCGGCGCGTTGGTCGCGTTGTTCTGGGCGAGCGTCGTCGCGCTATGCGGCGCTGTTGCCGGCGCGCTCGCGGCAGCCGGTTGCAGTGCGCTTTGCGGAGCGGTCTGCGCGATCACCGGGGTCGCGAAAGGAACGGTAAAAGCTAGCGCAAGCGCTGTCGCGAGCGGCGTGTGGTTGAGCATGGATATCCCGTCAGGAATGCGCTTGTCGAATTCGCATGTCCGGCATGCAATTCATGACAAAGCCGCAATTGGCTGGCTGCCGCTCTCCATTTTTCGACCGGAGATGACGGGATGGCTGGCTTGGTTTAAATGAGAATCACTATCATTCCATATGCATGATGTGCCAGCAATCTCGACCTGTATTACTTCGCGTAAGGAATTTATTTCCACGCTTTACTAACGAAAGTATTTTGTAATTTTTAAGGCTGATCTCGCCCAGTTTTATTACGTTTAGTAATGTCTAATTCATGCCTCTCCTCACAACAGCAAGGCCTTGATTCATTCAAACATTACAAATTTACTTTCAAATAAATAACAAACGCGAGTGACGGTTGAACGCACGGGATCGCAAGTCCGTTTATCCTTTTTACAACACCGCTGTCCGGTTACGCTTATGCAGGTTTCCGTTCCCCTCTCTGGAGTCGATCTATGCAATACCGCCAATTCGGCCGCACCGGCCTGACCGTTTCGCGCCTGTGCCTCGGCACCATGACCTTCGGCCTGCAAACCGAAGAAGCGGCCTCGCACCGCATCCTCGACACGGCCGCCGATGCCGGCGTGAATTTCATCGACACCGCCGACGTCTATCCGCTCGGCAGCAGCGAGAACGTGGCCGGGCGCACCGAGGAAATCGTCGGGCGCTGGCTGAAGGGCAAGCGCGAGCGCTTCATCGTCGCGACCAAGGCGGTCGGCAAGATGGGCCCCTCGGCATGGGATCAGGGCGCCTCGCGCAAGCACCTGCTCGATGCGATCGACGCATCGCTGCACCGCCTCGGCACCGACTACGTCGACCTCTACCAGCTCCATTCCGACGACGCGAAAACGCCGCTCGACGAAACGCTCGAAGCACTCGACGTGATCGTGCGTTCGGGGAAGGCGCGCTATATCGGCGTCTCGAACTTCCTCGCCTACCGGCTCGCGCGCGCCTTGGGACGCGCGGACGTGCTGCGCGCCGCGCGTTTCGTGTCGGTCCAGCCGCGCTACAACCTGCTGTTCCGGCAGATCGAGCGCGAACTGCTGCCGCTCGCCGCCGAGGAGCAACTGGCCGTGATGCCGTATAACCCGCTCGCGGGCGGCCTGCTGACCGGCAAGCACCGTCACGACACGGCACCCACCGAAGGACGCTTCACCGGGAGCGTCGGCAAGGCCGGCGCGATGTATCAGGAGCGCTACTGGCACGAACGCGAGTTCGAGACGATCGAGCGGCTCAAGTCGATCGTCGCGCCGACCGGCGAGTCGCTCACGAAGATTTCGCTCGCATGGGTACTCGCCAATCCACTGGTCACGTCGGCGATCATCGGAGCGAGCCGCGCCGAGCAGCTGACCGACACGCTCGCGACCGTCGACTTCGTGCTCGATAGCGAAATCAAGGCACAACTCGATGAGGCGAGCGTGCAGTATCGCTGGGGGGATGCGGCGCGCTAGTTCGGCGCTTCAGCGCTGAAGTACTTCAGCGTCCATAGCGCAGCACGGTACTCGTCGCGGCGATCACATGATCCTTGATCGCCGCGAGGAACGCGTCCCGCGTCAAGCCGGCCGGCAGCGCGCTGGGCGGCAGATCGAGCGCATAGACCTGCGCGATGTAGTGATGCGGCACCTCGCCGACCGGCGGACACGGCCCGTAATAGCCGGGACCACCGGTGCGATTGGTACCCGCGACGCTGCCCGGCGGCGCTGCCTCGCCCGCAGCGAGCCCCATCGTGGTCGGCGCGATGCCGTACACGATCCAATGCACGATGCTGAGGCCCTTCGCGCCGTCGGGATCGAAAATCGTGACGGCGAAACTCTTCGTGCCGACCGGCGCGTTCTGCCATTGCAGCGCCGGCGACACGTTGCCGCCACCGCAATTGTTCGCGCTCGCGGCATGGCGCGCATCGAGCGTGCCGCCATCGGCGAGTCCAGGCGACGACAGAGCGAACGCCTGCACCGCGTAGGCATGTGCGCTCGCCCAGGCAAGCAGCGCGCAAACGCCGACTGAGGAGAGGCGCCGGACGATGTTGAGATTGCTTCGGATCATTTAAGTCTCTCTGGCTGGAAAATCGTTGAGGGCTTCGGCAGGAACGCGCACGCGCGGCGGCTTCGGCGGCCTCTCTCGCGAGAACGTTGTTTCGAGACAGAACCGCTGGCATAGTGCGCCAATCTCACACTCCACTCACTCTGTCGCCGGGCATTCCGGCCGCAGCCCTATAGGTATTGAACAATGGGTACTGAACAATGCGGGTAACGTCCTCGCTCCTTGCGGTCTTCATGATTGGCATGATCGGTACGCTGCCCGGTGCGGCCCGCGCCGGGTCGCTTCCCGGTTTCGCGGATTGCCCCGTCGCCGTCGCGGCAAAACACGGCCCCGTGCCACGCCTGACCTTCACCGACGCCCAGGCCAGGCGCTACAGCAGCGTCATCCGTGACGCCGCGCGGGGGCCGGTGAATTTCGCGGGCCACTACATTCTCGCGACATGGGGATGCGGCGCTGGATGCGTGATGGCCGCGGCCATCGACGTAAAAACAGGCCGCGTCACCTCGTTGCCGTTCACCGTTTCCGACTGGCCGATCGACGTGACCGAGCCGCTCGCCTATCGCGCCGACAGTTGCCTGCTGATCGTGCGCGGCAGTCGCAACGAAAGCGCGGAACACGGCACCTACCACTACGCATTCGACGGCAAAACGTTCAGCCTGCGCAAGACCGCGAGCGAGTTCAAACGCTAGCTAGCCAGCCCGCGCGACAACGCAACGCGAGGCACCCGCCTCGCGCAGTCCACCACTTATCGCCACTTGAACGGGCCAGTACGCTGATTCGCTTCCGGCAGCTGCCGCGTCTCGCGCACCGACAGCGGATGCCACAACCGCGCGCCGCCCTCGATCCCCGCGTCGTTCGAGACGGTCGCCACGTTCGCCGGCAATTCGAACTTGAGACGCGCCGCATTGCCGCCGCCGATCCACAGCTTGTCGTAATTCACGAGCGCATTGAGAATGCCGATCACTTTCTCGACGCGCCGATTCCAGCGCTTGTTGCCGACCTTCGCGCGCGCCGCCTCGCCGATGTATTCGTCGTAGGCCACCCCCTTCTTGCTTACCGGATGATGCGCGAGTTCGAGATGCGGCATCAGCTCGCCATCGCGAAACATCGCAGTGCCCGCGCCCGTGCCGAGCGTCAACACGAATTCGAGGCCATGCCCTTGGATCGCAGCGAAGCCCTGCATTTCGGCGTCGTTGATCATGCGCACAGGCAAGCCGCCGAGGCGCCGCGCGAGCGCATCCGCGAGCGGAATGTCGTGCCAGCCTTCGACGCCGAAATGCGGCGCGGTCAGGATGCGGTTGTTGCGCACCACGCCCGGAAAGCCGATCGACATCAGCGTGGGCGGCGCCTGCTTGACGAGCGGCGCGACGAGTTGCGCGAGCGCATCCACCAGTTGATCGGGCGTGCACGGATGCGGCGTGGCCACACGCACGCGCTCCGTTTTCATCCGGCCATCGGCATCGATGATCGCAGCCTTCAGTCCCGTACCGCCGACGTCGATCGCGAGAATGTTTTCGCCGCCGCCCTTCGAGACACTCTGTTTCGGTGTGGCCTGTTTCATTGCGCTCCGTTTTGCCGCGCTCTGCTTCACTGCACTCTTCTTTACCGCGCTCTTCTTGCGTGTCGCCACGATATCCCCCCGAATGTGGTTGATACGATTGCCTATCTGCATTGGCAGAATTGGCGGATGCCGCGCTCACTTCTTCTCCACCGCGCTTCGCTGCAATGGCCGCCATGCATGACCGTCGCGCGCGAGCAGCGCATCGGCCGCGGCCGGCCCTTCGCTGCCGGCCGCATAGCCGTGTACGGCAAGCGCGCCGCCGCGCTTCGGATGCAGCACGTCGTCGACCGCGCACCAGCTCGTCTCGATGCTGTCGGCGCGCTGGAACAGCGTGGCGTCGCCGAGCATGCAGTCGTAGAGCAGCGTTTCATAGCCGACGTTCGCGCGCTCCGCGAAGAAGTCGGCGTAATCGAACGACGACTGCACCGCGCCGACCTGCATGACCGGCCCCGGCGTCTTCACGTTGAAGTCGAAGCTCGTGCCGTGTGCGGGATCGATGCGCAGGGTCAGCACGTTCGGCGTAAGCGCATCGACCGGTGTATCGCGAAACAGACGGAACGGCACCGGCTTCAGTTGCACCGAGATTTCGGTGCGGCGCACGGCAAGCCGCTTGCCCGTGCGCAGATAGAACGGCACGCCCGCCCAGCGCCAGTTCTCGACGAACACGCGCGCCGCCGCATAGGTTTCGGTCGTGCTGCCGGGCGCGACGTCCGGCTCCTCGCGATAGCCGATGCCGGCCGGCCCTTTTTCGTACTGGCCGAACACAACGTCGTCGGGCGTGAGCGGCTGGATCGCGTCGAAGATGTCGGCCTTTTTGTCGCGCACCGCTTCGGCATCGAACGAATTGGGCGGCTCCATCGCGACCATGCCGAGCAACTGGAACAGATGGTTCGGCACCATGTCGCGAAACGCGCCGGTCTGCTCGTAAAACTTGCCGCGCCCTTCCACGCCGATCGTTTCCGCCGCGGTAATCTGCACACTCTCGATGTACTCGCGCCGCCAGATCGGCTCGAATAGCGCATTCGCGAAGCGCACCGCGAGAATGCTCTGCACGGTGTCCTTGCCGAGAAAATGATCGATGCGATACACCTGCGATTCCTGCGCGTACTGCAGGATATGCGCGTTCAGATCGCGCGCCGAGGCGAGATCGGTGCCGAACGGCTTTTCGATCACGAGACGGCGAAAGCCGCCGTTCGCGCTCTCGCCTTCCTTCAGCAAACCGGCCTTGCCGAGATGCTCGACGATCGGTTTGAAAAAGCGCGCGCCAACCGCGAGATAGAAGATCACGTTGCCACCCGGCGATTGCGCGAGTTTCTGCTTCAATTGCGCGAACGTGTCGTCGGATTCGAACTCGCCCGCCATGTATTCGAGGCGTTGCGCGACCCAGTTCCACGCGTCGTCGTCGAGCTTGCCGGCGTGGAAGGTGCTGGCTTTATCGGCGGCGAACTGCTGTAGCGACGTGTGCAGATCGTCGCGCCACGCGCCCGTTTCGCGCGCGCCATGATTGACGCCGACAATCTTCATGCCGCCGTCGAGCAGACCGTCGAGCGCGAGGTTGTAGAGCGCGGGCATCAACAAACGCTTGGTCAGATCGCCGCCCGCGCCGAAGATCACGAGCGTGCAGGGCGGCGCCGGATTCTTGCCGGCCGGCGAGGGCAACGCATCGTGCGGACTCGCGCTGACCTTGCAGCTACGCGCGGGCGTCGCGCCGGTTTGAGCGGAAGAAGCAGCGGGGGTATTCAATGGAGTCGACATGGGATTCACTCGTGCAAGCCAATGGACCGGATATAGCGATATATGAAAGACCACACGCGCACCCGCACAGTTCAATCGCGTTCACGCGACCGGCGCAAGCGCCGGCTCACCAGTGAGCGGCACGTTGCCCGAGGCGGCCATCGCGCGCGGCTGCAATAACAACGCGACGAGCCCGCTCCAGCCGGTCTGATGCGAAGCACCGACGCCACGGCCGTTATCGCCATGAAAATACTCGTGGAACAGCACCAGATCCTGCGAGCGCGGGTCCGCCTGCAACAGCGGATACGCGCCCATTACGGGCCGCTCGCCATCCCGGTTCTTCAGAAACAGCGTGGTCGCGCGGCGCGCGAGTTCGTCCGCGATCTCGGCCAGCGAGAACTTCTGCCCCGAGCCGGTCGGATATTCGACGCGAAAATCGTCGCCGTAATAGCGGTGGAATTCGTATAGCGATTCGATCAGCAGATAGTTGACCGGCATCCACACCGGCCCGCGCCAGTTCGAATTGCCGCCGAACACGCGCGTGTCCGACTCGGCCGGCAGATATTTGACGCAGAAGCTGTTGCCGTTGTGTTGAAACACGAACGGCTGATCGCGATGAAAGCGCGACAGCGCCCGCACGCCATGATCGGAAAGAAATTCGCTTTCGTCGAGCGCACGCCGCAACAATGCCTTCATGCGATGGCCGCGCAGCAGCGAGAGCAACAGCGCATTGCCCTTGCCGGGCTCGTTCCAGCGCGACACGAGCCGCGCGAGATCGGGGCGATGTTCGAGAAACCACACGAGCCGTTCGCGCAGCCCCGGCAAGCCGCCATGCAGACGCTCTTCGAGCACGTGTACCGCGAACAGCGGAATCAGCCCGACGATCGAGCGCACGCGCATCGGAATGTTGCTGCCGTCGAGCAGGCGCAGCTTATCGTAGAAGAACTCGTCCTGCCCGTCCCACAGGCCGGTCTCGCAGTCGTCGTCGCAACTCACCGCTTCCGCGATATACAGGAAGTGCTCGAAGAACTTCACGCCGATATCGACGAACACATGATTCGCGTACGCGAGTTCGAGCGCGATGCGCATGAGGTCGAGCGCATACGCGGCCATCCACGCGGTGCCGTCGGCCTGATCGAGATGACCGCCGGTCGGCAGCGGCGACGAGCGATCGAAAATGCCGACGTTGTCGAGCCCGAGAAAACCGCCCTGGAAAATATTGTGGCCGTCGGCGTCCTTGCGGTTGACCCACCACGAAAAATTCAGCAGCAGCTTGTGAAACACGAGTTCGAGGAAATCGCGATCGGCCTTGCCGGTCAGCGCGCGATCGATCTCGTACACGCGCCACGCGGACCAGGCATGCACGGGCGGATTCGCGTCGCCGAGCGCCCATTCGTAGGCGGGCAGTTGCCCGTTCGGATGCTGATAGCGGTCCTTCACGAGCAGCAGCAACTGCTTCTTCGCGAACGCGGGATCGATCAGCGCGAAGGCGGCCGCGTGAAACGCGAGGTCCCATGACGCGTACCACGGGTACTCCCACTTGTCGGGCATCGACACGATGTCCGCATTGCACAGATGCCGCCAGTCCACGTTGCGGCCGTGCTTGCGCTCGGCGGGCGGGCGCGGCTGCAACGGATCGCCGTCGAGCCAGCGCTGCACGTCGTACTGGTAGTACTGCTTCGACCACAGCATGCCCGCGAGCGCCTGGCGCTGTACGAGGCGCGCATCGGCATCGGCGATCTCGTGTTGCAACGCGCCATAGAATGCGTCGGCCTCGGCGAGGCGGCGCGCGAATACCGCATCGGCGTCGAGCGGCGCTTCATCGCCGGCCGCTTGCGTGCGCCAGCGCAGATAGACGACCGCGCGCGCATGCGGGCCGAGTTCGAGCGCCGCATGCACGCCGGCCTTGGTGCCCGCATCGTGACGGATCGCATTTGCGTCGCCGTGCACGAGGTAATCGTTGAAGCCGTCCTTGAACGGGCCCGCGCCGTCGACGTTGAAAAGACGCTTCACGTTGGTGTCGTTTTCGCAGAACAGCCACGCAAGCGGCGCATCCTTCGACCACGCGGTCACGATAATCGGCTCGTGCAAAGGATGATGGCCGACGAGATGAAGCGTGCCGTCATGATCGGCGCCCATCACGAGCTTCGGCTTGTTGCCGTTCTCCTTCCACGACCACGAATTGCGCGCCCAGATTTGCGGCAGCACGTCGAGCGAGGCGGCTTCGTCGGCGCGATTCTCGATCGTCACGCGCATCACGATGTCGTCGGGCGTATGTTTCGCGTATTCGACCTGCACGTCGAAATAGCGCGCGTCGTCGAATACGCCGGTATCGAGAATTTCGTACTCCGGCATGTCGCCGCCGCGCCGCGCGTTTTCTTCGATGAGGTCCTGGTACGGATACGCCGCATGCGGGTACTTGTAGAGCATGCGCATATACGAATGCGTGGGCGTGCCGTCGAGATAGAAGTACAGCTCCTTCACGTCCTCGCCGTGATTGCCCTGCGCATTCGTGAGGCCGAACAGGCGCTCCTTGATGATCGGGTCCTTGCGGTTCCAGAGCGCGAGCGACACGCACCAGCTCAGGCGGTCGTCGCCGAAACCGGCAAGGCCGTCCTCGCCCCAGCGGTATGCGCGGCTGCGCGCATGGTCGTGCGGGAAGGAGTCCCACGCGGTGCCGTCGGCACTGTAGTCCTCGCGCACCGTGCCCCACTGGCGCTCGCTCAGATACGGCCCCCAGCGCTGCCAGCGGCCGCACTCGGCCGAATGCAGCCGTGAACCTTCGACGGTGGCAAGCAGATTGGCAGCGCGCAGCGGTGGCATGACGGAGTCCTTGCAACAGGCCTGGCGGTCGGCCCCACATCGTAGCGCGGTTTACGCGCCGCCGCGCCCGAATCGGGCCAGCAGGTTTTCGACGCGCAGCAATTCGCCGAGCGACCACGCCTGAAACGGCGTGCCCGCCGGTGTGTGCGGTGCATCACCGTCGGCGATTTCGGACAGATGATCGAGGCCTGCGCAATCGAGATGCGCGTACAGCGGAGCGAGAAAACGCGCCCTCGCCTGAGCGAGATTCGGCGCGCTCGCGCCGTTCACGCGCAGCCATGCTTCGACGAACGGCCCGATCAGCCACAACCAGACCGTGCCCTGGTGGTAAGCGCCGTCGCGTTCGAGCGGCGAGCCGCCGTAGTGTCCGCGATAGGCGGGATCGGATGGCGCGAGCGAACGCAGGCCGAGCGGCGTGAGCAATTGCGCTTCGACCTGACCGAGCACCGCGCGCGCCGCCGCGCCTTCGAGCAGCGGAAACGGCAGACCGCCGATCGCGAAGACCTGGTTCGGCCGGATCGCGCGATCCACCGTGCCGGGTACGTGATCGACGTCGACGTTGTCGAATAGCGCCTGCGTGGCGGGGTCGACGAAGCGCTGGCGAAATGAGAGCGTGGCGCGCTCGGCCGGTTGCCGCCACCGCGGGTTCCATGCCGAGGCGATACGCAGCGCGTTGATCCACAGCGCCTGCACCTCGACCGGCTTGCCGATGCGCGGCGTGACGACCCAGTCGCCGACTTTCGCGTCCATCCACGTAAGCTGCACGCCGGGGACGCCGCAGCGCAGCAAGCCGTCGTCGGCGCAGGCGGCGATGTTGAAGCGCGTGCCGTTCGTATAGCCGGTGAGGATCGCTTCGGCCGCCTGTTGCAGATGCGCGCGCGTCGCGGCGCTCGCATGCTGCGTCGCGAGATACTCGTGCAGGGCGACGACGAACCAGAGCGACGCATCGACCGAGTTGTATTCGGGCGCGTCGCCATAATCGGGGAAGCGGTTCGGCAGCATGCCTTCCGAGAGCGTGCCGGCCCATTCGAGCAGGATCGCTTCGGCGTCGTCGAGACGGTTCGACGCGATCAGCAGGCCGCGCATCGCGATGAAGGTGTCGCGGCCCCAGTCGGTGAACCACGGAAAGCCCGCGAGCATCGTGCGGCCTTCGTTGCGCGTGACGATATAGGCATCGGCGGAACGTTGCAGGCGCGAGCCGAGTGCGTTGCGGCGTTGCTGTTCGGTTTGGGCGAGATAGGCGGCGTGAGTGGTGGCTGTGGTTTTGTCGTTGGCAATTGGGATTGATGTTGCCGTGTCCGACTTCCCCGAAGCGCTCGAAGCACTCGAAGCGCTGAGGATCATCACCGCTTCGCCGCTTGCGATGTCGAAGCTGAAGACGCCGGGCGTCGCGAGGTCTTCGCGGTAATCGAGCCCGCGCTCCTGTTCCCGCACGTAGCAGAAGTTGCGATACCAGTCGGGCGCATGCGTGTAGACGCCGTTCGTCGCCGCGCCAACGACAGGCAAACCGCCATACGGCTGCCAGCTTACGCACGACTGGTCGCCGCTGATTTGCGCGCTGAAGTTGAACGCGGGGTTCTCATGATGCAGCGCATGATAATCGCGGCCCGACAGCAACGGCCTGACCTTCAGCACGGGCACGCCAAGATCGCCGAGGCCGTTGCCTTCGAGCCGCCAGCGCAGCACTGTTGCGCCGGTTGCCTTGCTGACGAACGCTTCAGTTATCGCCACCGTCCGTGCATCGACCCGCACCCGCCACGTCGGCCACGGCACGGTATCGAAGCTATCGAGACTCCCGCGCAGGTCCGGGTAGATCACGTCCGGCCCATAGCGCTGCATGCTCAACGGAAAGCGTTGCCCGTGCGCTTCGAGCCACACCTCCACGCCATTGACGAGCACCATGCGCCCGCCCGGCGCGCGCGTCGCGCTCAACAGCAACGCGTGATAACGACACGTGCGCAGCATGCCGGCCGTGCCCGAGGCGAAACCGCCGAAGCCGTCCGCTTCCAGCCATTCGTCTTCGAGATGCGAGAGGTCGAAGGGTGATCCGATGCGTGTCATGAAGTCGGTCGCGCTCATGCGAAATCGTCGATTGGCGTAGTGTGCCAAACATTCACGCAGAGGGTGTTCACGGGACCGTTCTTCTTGCCGGTACTTTCTACTCTCGCCTCTGTCTCCACCGCGCGCCGGATCTACTGACGGGCCGACGGCATCCAGACGCAAGCCCGCGAGGAGGATTCGGACGAGGACTGCCCGCAGGTGATCATCGGTGTAAAACCAGACTGCGGCAGAGAACGCGTAACGCTCAGCAACAGTTATCGCGCATCAGTTTTTGCTGGCTGGCAAATTCTCATGGCGATCCGCGAGTGCATGTGAAATGGGAATCTCAAATAGTGCTTCTCACAGATGTTCATATGTTCGCCTCGGTCGAGAGCAATCTCGCCTCCGTCGGATATAACAGCTCTTTTTCGCACCTATTGAGGCAACCTAAGTGGCAAATCCCCATCGGCTTGGCAGCAACTTCGATCTCCCGAGGAGTGGTTACGGTGCACCCTCAGCGCATTCGACACATCAACAAGCGACTGGCAGCACTCAGAGATTTCCCACGGCGGCGCCTGCCATGGGGACGCTATCCGGATTGCCGGCGATGGAGACACGCCAGCAGACTTCCACGCGAGCTAACCCAGTCGGCCGTCATGTACAGATTTCTTCGATTGAAAATTCTCGGGTCCGTCAGGAAGCCGAAAATCTTCGCGCGGGCATTGAGAATTTTGGCGAATCTGGCCGCCGATAACCGCCTCGAGCAGCAAGACAATCCACGGAATACGAGGACTGGACGACCCGACTCGGTGCCGTAGAAGAAGTCGTGGATATGATCCAGAATCAAGTCAACGACGGGTCAATCATGCCCGGGGATGCGGTACGGGTAACAGCTGGCGAACATACCACCGGCATCATGACCGTCAGCGTCTCTCCGAAAGAGGAAGACGCAAAGGATGCTTTCTGGATCGACAACATCGTCACGCACCCTGGTGCTGCCGGAGCAGGTGAGTTGCTGATCGAAAAAGCCGTTGCGATGTCGGCAAGCAAGGGGTTTGGCGGTACCGTCAGGCTGATGGCGTTCTCGGGGCAGACTTTCTACAAATCGGTCGGCTTCAAGGATCTCGGCGGAGGGCTCATGGAACTTCGCCAGTGGTGGAGTGCCAACGAGGAACAACGGCCACTGTATAACAAGTTGATTCGCGCATTTGCGGCTCGCTAAAGCGGATGCGATTTCAACGTCCCGACGCACGACGACTGTGGGTTGGTGTGTGCCGGGACGCGTTGGCCATATGCTGTCGTCCTGCACGTGATTTGGCTTAGGCTTGACACATAAGAATCCCAAAGTGCCAAAGCTGGCCGAGTGTCATTCGTGGCAGGATCGGTTCCGTCGGATCGGATTAAATCCGCAGTAGCGCCCGGACGATGGGTAATCTCTGCCGCGCCCCAGGGGCGGAGACGACTCGGACAGGCCTTCCTCCATCCGGCGCATCATTCTCCACCTGGCTGGCGCCGGCAATCTGCAACTACGATCGAAACGCCATACGGGACAACGGCGCGGGCAATGACGGTCGGAGCCGTTTCAGCAGCCGAAGTGGCATTCCCATCGCCATCGCTCGCGGAGCAAGCAGTGCCTCAGCGCGTCTGAACCAACAGATTCAGCGCGATCGCAACGATCAAAGCCACACCGCCGATGAGGCCGAGCAATTGCAGCAGAGTGAGGGATTTACGCGAATTGGTGGGGGTTTGTTGCGTAGTCACGAGCGTTTCTTGAAGTTCGGAAAAAGCGCAATGGTACACGGGCACGCATGCGACCCGTCTCGACCGGCGCAAACTCGCGTGCAATCAAGCACCGCTTGCCCCGATCGCCACTCGCGAGCGGCGTGCAACGCACGCCGCACACTGCCCCGCTCAGGTCTTCGCAATCGGGTTGCCGTGCCGCGAATCCAGGAAGCGGATCACCGCGGTATCGCCCGTACCCGCGCCCACCACCTGATCGGGCGCCCCGCATTCGCGCAGCAGCGCGCGCAGTTCGTTGATGACCGGAAACACCTCGTGATTCCAGTCCGCGCCCTGCGCATCGTGCGCGCGCTGCTCCGCCTCGACGATCTCGCGATCCTCCTTGAAAATACGCTCGGTAAACCACACGAGCAGCGGCCACAGCAACGTCATCGCGCCCGGAATGCCGGGCTTGCGAATGGATAGCAGCCCGAACGTCCGGTTGGTGCGCTGCTCGCGATCGAGCGGCACGTAGACGATCCACAGGTCCATCACGAGCGTCTGCTCGGCATTGCGGATTTGCAGCGTCTGGTACGGATACTCGGTGCGGATCGTCATCACGTCCTTGTCGTTGTTGCCGCCGGTCTTGCGATTCTGGCCGAACACGATCGCCTCGCCGAGCGGCTGCTGCCCCTCCATGCGCGCAAACGTGTAATCGACTTCGACCCAGCCCTCGCCGCGCCGCCGTCCGACCGAACGCGCACGCATCTTGCCCATCTGCCGGCGATGCAGGAACTGATGGTTCATGTCCATCAGGTTCTCGTGCATGAACGAGTAATGGCAATTGACCGGACGGCCGAAGCGGCGCGTCCTGTACTTCGGGTCCGACACCGAGCCGAAACCGGGCAGCGGCCGCTGGTCCGCCAGCGCGGCATCGCCGGGAAACACGAAGATCAGCCCCTCGACTTCCCGGCACGGATACGAGCGCACGCCGTTCGGCAGCCGGTCGCGGCCGAGGTACGGCACGTCGATACACTTGCCCGAGCAGTCATAGGTCCAGCCGTGATAGCCGCAGCGGATCGACTCGCCATCGACGACACCCTGGTGCAGCGGCACCTGGCGATGCGCGCAGCGGTCTTCGAGCGCGAACACCTTGCCGGTCTCTGTGCGCGCGAGCACGATCGGCTCGCCGGCAAAGGTCACGCCATGCGTCTTGCCGCGCTTCACTTCGTGCGACCACGCAAGCGGATACCAATGGTCCGGGTGAATGGCAACGCGGCGCAGATCGCGCACGGGCGCCTCATGGGCGGCACGGCCGGGGGCATGCGCACCGGCTGGCGATGCGGCAGAAGCGGCATTCTGCGACGGCGCCTGAAGAGGCTCCGCGGTGACGGCCGCATCGGCGATATCGTGTTCGAGCGGGGGAACAGCATGCATGGATCAAGCCTCCGTTCGCGGGCAGATGGAAGGTTGCCGCCCCGCATATCGAGGCCGGCGTCCTTGCCAGTCTACTTGAAGCGGCTAAAGCGTGGCGTCGCTGGCGGCACACCCGGCATGACCTGGCGCAAACGCTCCGCGACGTCGACGCACACGTGTGAACGAACGACCTGCGGCGTACCGGTGCCATGAAAAAAACGGCCTGTGAGGCAACGGTGAAAAATAGTCTCGGGAAGTGGCCTTAGAGTGGCTAACACAACCGGGACATGAGGCTGAAGGCCATATCCTGACAGCATGTCCGGACGCAAAATCAGTAACGAGTTATGCGCGGCGCTGGGGCCGCTGATTCCGGTGTTCGCACCGTCGTCCAAAGGCGGGCGACGCCGAACGGTGTTTGATCCCGTTTCTTGCGTGAGGTGGATATATACAACACACCTGGCCGCTGTCGTTGGCCGAATGGTTCCGGTTCTTGACTTCATGGTGTTCGGCTATGATGCGACGCTCATCATGTATCGCACCATGAAGCGTTACAACGAGATCGTCAAACCGGCGGACAGACTTGGCGAATGATCCACAATGGGAAGCGCTCGTTGCATTCACGCGTGAAGAAATACCTTGGGCCGGAAAAACCGAGCCGCTCACACCATCAACAAGCATCAGTGACGATCTGCGCATCGATGGTGACGATGCGTTCGAATTCATCGATCAGTTTTTTGAGCGGTTCGATGTTGCGGGCGGTGAAAACTTTCCCGTTCTTCGCTACTTCGGCCCCGAAGGAAATGCGTTATTTGCCCTGCTCATCGTTCCCGTGCTTGTGGTGGCGTTCGTTCGTTTCGTGCTCAGGCTTAAGCCAGTCAACCTGTTACCCCGTAAGCCCACGCTGACTCTCGGCATGCTGCTCGATGCGATACGCGTAGGCCGATGGGATACCAAAGCCATTGAACGCGCACACAAGCCGCCCATTTAGCCTTTTGTCAGAAGTGCCTGCGGCAGGTCTTCCCATGGCATCCCCGTTTGCAGGACATACAGGATGCCATTCAAGGCCGCACGGTCATCTACCGTGCGGCGTCACCCGCCTTTGGGCGACGGTGCGAACACCGGAATCAGCGGCTCCAGCGCCGCGCATAACTCGTTACTGATTTTGCGTCTGGACATGCTGCCAGGATATGGCCTTCATAGCCTCATGTCCCGGTTGTGTTAGCTACGCTTAAGAAGCAGCCTCAGGAAACGGCCTCGATTCAGGGCTCGTTTTCAGGGCTCGTTATCCGACACGAAGCCGAAGCGGAGTCGCCTCACGCGCCACTCACCGGCCGCCGCGCGATCAACGCGATCGATTCGATCCGCTCGTCGAGCCAGCCTTCATCGTTTGCATGGGCTTCCAGCAGTACGTCGATGCGCGCAAGCAATTCATCGAGCCGCGCGCCAAGCCGTTCGCGCGACAGACTCGACATCGACATGGCCCGCGCCCGCAGCGCTTCGACCGACACGCGCCGCGTTTCGATAACCGCAATCCGTTCGAGCGCCGAAAACGCCGACTGCGCGAGCACCGTCTCGTGGCTCTCCCATGTTTCGGCCCTGCGCTGCTCGCGCGCCGGATCGTCGCTCGAATATTCATCGAGCAGCGCGCGATAGGGCGCGAGCCATGCAATCGACGCATCCGCCACGGGCGAAGTCGAGAACAACGCCAGCGCGCCCTGCGCTTCGATCAGCGCATCGAGCCGCGCGAGCGTGTCGGGCCGGTCCATCCAGTGAAATGCGCGGCCGATCACCGCGAGCCGGAACGATCCGAGCGCGGGCGACAGATCGTACGAACTGCCGTGGCGATACTCGATGTTCGGCGCGAGCCCCGCGCCGAGGCCGGCCGCGATGCGCAGCATTTCCGCTTCGGGATCGAGCGCGAGACCGGTGCCGACCCACGACGAAAACGCCACCGACAACTGCCCCGGCCCGCAGCCGAGATCGAGCAGCCGATGCGAGCCGCGCAATTCGCATGACTGCGCGACGCGCCGGATCAATTGCGGAGAATACGCGGGACGGCCCAGCAGATAGTGGGGCGCGCTGAACCTGAAGCGGTCGGGGACAAAGGGAATCGGGGCGGTCATGGCGGTTCCGTCCGGTGAGGGTGATAGCGAGGCGATCGGGAAACTCGCCGTACGGGGGTCCATTATCGGCGCACGCACCATTGCTGCGCAGTTTCGCGGGCAACGCCGAGGGCGCGCCGGCATCGGCGGCATCGAGTTCGCCCTGCGCGTTCGCCCATGCGAATCGCCACCTCGCCCGGCCGCCCCACAGGCCGCCCAATCCATTCCCCCACCAGGGAAATCCCGTCTTCCCCGCAAACCACAGGCACAATACGCACCAACCATGTGCCGCGCCTCCGCTTTCGTTCGGGATTTGTTCCAAATCCGAACACGTCCACGTCGATGCCGCGCCGCCAGAATCCCCTTTTTACGCAGTCATGACCCCCGATACCCCTACGTCCGTCCTTCCCCAGTCCGCGCCGAACTCGCCGCGCTTCCTGCTGTACATGATTTGCCTGTTCGCTTCCGCCGGGCAGCTCGCCATCGACATCTACGTGCCCGCGCTGCCCGCGATGGCGCGCTACTTCGCCACCTCGCCGCAGGCCATCCAGACGAGCGTCACCGGCTACATGATCGCTTACGCGTTCGGCCAGCTGATCTTCGGACCGGTCTCCGATGCGTACGGCCGCAAACGCGTGCTCGCTTTCGGGCTCGTGGTGTTTACGATCGGCTGTCTGCTGTCGCTCACGGCGCCGAATCTGGAAACATTCGTGTTCGCCCGCTGCCTGCAGGGCTTCGGCATCGCGACCACCAACCTGCTCTCGAAGGCGATCATCACCGATTCGTTCGCGGGCACCGCGCTGATGCACGCGTTCACGTACATGTCGATCGCGTGGGGACTCGCGCCGATCATCGCGCCGGTGATCGGCGCGCATCTGCAAACCCTGTTCGGCTGGCGCGCGTGCCTCGTCTTCCTGCTTCTCTATTCGATCGTGATGTGGGCGATGCTGTGGCGCTATCGCGAGACCTTGCCGAAGCCCGTGCATCTCGAACCGCGCACGCTGATTGCGAACGCGCGCAAGGTGATATCGAGCCCGGTGTTCCAGAGCTGCTTCCTCGCGCAAGGGTTGTGCTACAGCATCCTGCTCGTGTTCAACATCATCGGACCGTTCATGGTGCAGAACACGCTGCACCGGCCGCCGACGTTCTTCGGCTATCTCGCGCTCGGCATCGGCATGATGTATTTCCTCGGCGGCCTGTCGAACCGTCTGCACGGTCCGCGTCTGCCGAGCGCCGAGCAACGGCTGCGCATCGGCGCGCGCGTGATGGCGGGCGCCTCGCTCGCGATGCTGCTGCTCGCGCTGACGGTCGGCCTGCGCGTGTGGACGCTCTCGATACCCGTCCTGTTGATGGGCCTCTGCGCGGGCGCGATGTATCCGACGCTGATGGCCAAGGGCAATTCGCTGTTCCCGCACATCGCGGGCCTGACGAGCGCGATCCTCGGCTGTGCGCTGCTGCTCGTGTCGTCGGCGCTGATGGGACTCGCCGGCTTCGTGTCGGTACAGATTCTCACGCCGCTCGCGGTGTTCTTCGTGATCGTCGCGTTCGTCGTGGTGCTGATGGTGACGAAGCTGCTGCGCCATCTGGAGCAGGCGCGGCCGGAGGCTGCTGTGTGTGCGGCTAGTGAGGTTGCGTGAGCACCGGCACACGCGACGCAACGCAGTAAGCCACTCATCTCGCATCCAAACTGGCAGCCCGCAATCAATGAAGCGTGCCGCCCAACCGCTCGATCCTGCGCACCTGGCGCGGCAACACGATATACATCCCCCACGCCGCGATAAAAACCGCACGCAGCAGATTCTCCGCATGATGCGGCAACGCAATGGCCAAGCCGGCCATCGCGAGGCTGGCGGGCACGGCCCACGCATACGTCGTTACCCCGAGCAGCGTGGCCTGCCAGAAGCCGAAGCGGCCCGATCCGCGTATCGCATGCGCAACGAGTCCGCCGCGCACCATGTACCCTGCAAGCGGCAAGCTCGCGAGCATGTAAATCAGGAACAGCACGATCGCCGGCATTGCCGCGATCGCAAGCGACCATGCCCGTGAATTCCTCGCAAAATCAGGCGTGAGCACGTCGAATGAGAACGTCATGAGCGGCACCACCGCCCTGGGAATCAGAAAGTGAAAAGCGAACATCGAGATCACAAGGAGCAGGATGCCGGCAAGGTACTGACGCCACGCGCACGACCACCACACGTACAGACGCCGGCCGAAGCTCATGCTCCTGCCGAGACGGAAGGGCGCGCCGCCGTCCTTTAGCGCGGCAAAGCCGGCCAATACGGCAAATAGCACGACCGCTATCGCGAGAATATAAGAACTCCATACAAAGAACGCCGGATGCGTTCCGCTCGTAACCGAAGCTGGTCCCGGCGTAGAAAAATTCTGCAGATGTTGAGCGACATAGTCCGACGGGTCGAGCGCCTGCGAAGAGTCGTGCGTTGCCATCTTGTCTCCCTGTTTTGTGACGTCACGGTGCAAGGCCAGTGATTCGAAACGCAGCGCAGCGGGCAAGCCGCGAGTGCTTCCTATGCCTCAGCATAGATGCCAGGCGGCCTATTTGTCATACATTTTCGATCTGGCTGTTCCAGAGTGCTTCGGCGTCGCATGCATGATGATCGAATGAGTGAACCTCACACGCGCCGATGCGATGCACGTAGTTCACAACGAAGACGAAAACATGATCGACACCACGGCATGCACTGATGCCCCGGTTGTGTGCTTCTGAACGGGATGACCGCTTCGGCGGAGTTTTTTGGATGGTTTCATGCTGCACAATCGCAAACTTCCACGATTGGGCAAACTAACGAAATCGGCCAATGACCAACCATCCTCTGGCATATGCGACGTTTCACGTCATGGGCGATGCAGTCGTGCCCATGTTCTGGACCGAGTACTTCGGCTTGTCGCCCGACACGGCTATAGCGAAAGGAGAGCCTTTTGTGACGCCATCGGGGCGCCTGGCCGGCCCCGGTCGTGTCGGCCTGTGGGGCTCGAGCAGCAAGCGATTCATACACAGTAACGACCTCACCCCGCATCTTCGCTTTCTCGTCCAAAGACTGAATCTCGCTCGCGTCGATCTTCCACAAGTCGTCGCCGAAAAAGAGGTAAAACTGCGCTTTTTCTGCTACTGGAACACTCGAAGTGGCGACCGTGTAACGGATATCCCGCAGGATATCCGCACGATGATGGAAGCCCTTGGCGGGACCATCGAGATCGACGAGTACCGCGATTAGAATCACTGCGCGGGGCTGGCCTTGACGGCCCAGCGCGCCCCGAAAAATCGAACGCGGCGCCACTCATCCATGCGGTGGAACAGCCTGCCTGAAACGCGCTAATGCCCGTGCCGCTCCCCCATCGCCACGGCATCCTGCTTCGACTGCCGGCTCAGCATCAACGTCACGACCGCCGACACCGCCAGCGTCGCGCCGACCACATAGAGGCCCGCGGCATATCCGCCCGTCACGTTCTTGAGCCAGCCAATCGCGAACGGACCGACGAAGCCGCCGAGATTGCCGACCGAGTTGATCATCGCGATCCCCGCCGCCGCGCCCGCACCCGACAGGAACATGCTCGGCATCGCCCATAGCGGCGCCTTCGCCGCGCTGATCCCGACGTTCACGACCACGAGTGCGAGCACGATCATCAACGCCGTGCTCGCATGGCCGGCGAACACGAAGCCGACACAAGCCAGCGCGCACGGAATCACGACGTGCCACGTGCGCTCCTCGGTGCGGTCCGAGTGCCTCGCCCACAACACCATCGCGATCACCGCGAGCACGCTCGGCACGCCGGCCAGCAGCCCCGTTTCGAACGAGCCGAAACCGTATTGGCGGATAATCAGCGGCGCCCACAAGCCGAGCGTATACAGTCCCGCCGAGGTGCCGAAGTAGATCAACGCGAGCGCAAGCACGCGCGGATCGCGCAATGCGCTGAGCGCACCCGCCGTGTGGCCCGCATGCGCATGCCGCGCGTCGGCTTCGAGCTTCAGCTTCGCGATCAGCCAGTCGCGCTCTTCCGGCTGAAGCCATTGCGCTTGCGCGGGCTTGTCGGTCAGATACTTGAGCACGAAAAAGCCGAGCACGATCGCGGGCAACGCTTCGAGTATGTAGAGCATTTGCCAGTCGGCGAGTCCGGCGAGGGGCGGCAGCTTCATGATCGCGCCGGAAATCGGCGAGCCGATTGCGGTGGAGATCGGCGCGGCGGCCATGAACCACGCGGCCGCAACCGCGCGCTGGCGCGCCGGAAACCACAGGCTCAGATACAGGATGATGCCGGGAAAGAAACCCGCTTCCGCAACGCCGAGAATGAAGCGCAGCGCGTAGAAACTGTTCGGTCCGACGACGAACGCGGAGGCGAGCGACACGAGCCCCCACGACACCATCACGCGAGCGATCCAGCGGCGCGCGCCGACCTTGTGAAGGATCAGATTCGACGGCACTTCGAACAGAAAATAGCCGATGAAGAAAAGCCCACCGCCGAGTCCGAAGGCGGTCGGCGAAAGCCCGATGGCCTTGTTCATCGACAACGCGGCGAAGCCCACATTCACGCGGTCGAGAAAACTCACGAAGTACAGTAGCATGACGAACGGGATGATCCGCAGCATCAGCTTGCGGGTCACCCGGCTTTCGAGTTCGGAAGTCATTGTCTCCTCCTGCGGCACGCAGCCGTGAGCCGCGCGCGGCTTGCACGCTGGCCGGCTCCGGGTCGCGCCAGTCGGGTTGGGATGGTGTTCTGGCCGTGTCATGGCGCGGTATAGCCGCGCGTCGGCCTTGTCTGAAGCGAATACGGTCCGTGCGTTCAGGTCGCGCTCGGGTCGCGCTTAGGTCACACTTAGGCAACCGCCGGATCGAGCACCGGCCAGGCTTTGGCCGGTGCTCGATCGCGCGCTCAGGTCGCGCCTGAGGTGCGCTCCGTTCGCACCTCGCATGCACTCACGCGGCGTTCGGCACCGACGCCGCTTTCTCGATGAACGCGCAAACGGCCGCCGTCACCTGGGCGGTCGTGGCCGTGCCGCCGAGGTCGCGCGTATGCAGCGACTCGTTCGCGGTGACCGCTTCGACGGCCTGCATCACACGCTTTGCTGCGTCGAATTCGCCGAGGTGTTCGAGCAGCATCACGACCGACCAGAACGTGCCGACCGGATTCGCGAGCCCCTTGCCCATGATGTCGAACGCGGAACCGTGAATCGGCTCGAACATCGACGGATAGCGGCGCTCCGGATCGATGTTGCCGGTCGGCGCAATGCCGAGGCTGCCGGCAAGCGCGGCCGCGAGGTCGCTGAGAATATCGGCGTGCAGGTTGGTGGCGACGATCGTGTCGAGCGTCGCCGGACGATTGACCATGCGCGCGGTCGCCGCGTCGACGAGTTCCTTGTCCCACGTGACGTCCGGAAACTCCTTCGAGATCTGGAGCGCGATCTCGTCCCACATCACCATTGCGTGACGCTGCGCATTGCTCTTCGTGATGACGGTCAGCAGCTTGCGCGGACGCGACTGCGCGAGCCGGAACGCGAAGCGCATGATGCGCTCGACACCGGCGCGCGTCATGACCGACACGTCGGTCGCGGCTTCGATCGCATGGCCCTGATGCACGCGGCCGCCGACGCCCGAATATTCGCCCTCCGAATTTTCGCGGACGATCACCCAGTTCAGGTCTTCGGGCTTGCAGTACTTCAGCGGCGCGTCGATGCCGGGCAGGATGCGCGTCGGGCGCACGTTCGCGTATTGATCGAAGCCCTGGCAGATCTTCAGGCGCAACCCCCACAGCGTGATGTGATCGGGAATGTCCTTGTCGCCCGCCGAGCCGAACAGGATCGCGTCCTTGTCGCGAATCGCGTCGAGCCCGTTCTCCGGCATCATCACGCCGTGCTGGCGATGGTAGTCGCCGCCCCAGTCGAAGTTCTCGAACTCGAACGTGAAGGCGCGCGTGCTCTTCGCGAGTGTATCGAGCACCTGCGCGCCGGCCGGCACGACCTCCTTGCCGATGCCGTCGCCGGGAATGGTTGCGATGCGATAGGTTTTCATGTCTCCGTCCTGTGCTGTGTGAAGGGTGTGATCGCACTCTAGCGCTGTCTCGCGGGTAAAAACCGGTGCTAGACTCAAAGCATCTTTAACCTGCATTCACAAATAAAAGGGGGCTGAGGACGCGATGAGCGCTACCGTCCAGCCATCAGATCTGAGCTTTTTCTCGACGCTCGCCGCCTCCGGCAGCCTGAGCGCGGCCGCGCGCGAACTGGGGCTGACGGCCGCTGCGGTCAGCAAGCACCTCACGCAGATGGAGCAGCGCGCGGGCGTCGCGCTCGTCAATCGCACGACGCGCCGCATGATGCTGACGCCCGAAGGCGAGCTGTATGTCGAGCGCGCGCGGCGGATTCTCGATGAAATCGACGAACTGGCCGAACTGCTCGGCTCGGCGAAGAAGACACCGAAAGGTCTGCTGCGCGTGAACGCAACGCTCGGCTTCGGGCGCAGCCACGTCGGGCCGGCCATTTCGCGCTTCGTCGCGAAGTATCCGCAGGTGTCGGTGCAGTTGCAGCTCTCGGTCACGCCCCCGCCCCTGACCGACGACAGCTTCGACGTCTGCATCCGCTTCGGCGAGCCGCCCGATACGCGCGTGGTCGCGCGCCGCCTCGCGGCGAACCGGCGCCTGCTGTGCGCGGCACCGTCGTATATCGCGGCGCACGGCGTGCCGCAGACCGCGCATGATCTGACGCGCCACAACTGCATCGGCATCCGTCAGGGTGACGAAGCTTATGGCGTGTGGCGCCTGACTTCGGGACGGGGCGCGGCACGCAGGACGGAAGCGGTGCGCATCAAGGGCTCGCTGACCACCAACGACGGCGAGATCGCCGTGAAGTGGGCGCTCGAGGGACACGGCATCCTGATGCGCGCGGAGTGGGACATCGAGCAGTATCTCGCCGACGGCTCGCTGGTCCAGTTACTGCCCGATCACGACACGCCGAACGCGGATATCTTCGCGGTGTATTCGCCGAGGCATCAGATGTCGAATCGTATTCGCGCGTTCGTGGAGTTTATTGCGCGGGATCTGGGTGGTGAGGTGAGGGTGGCTGGGTAGGGTGGTCGGGTGAGAATGAGCGGCTGTGGTTGTGTTTTCCGAGTTGTCTTATTGATGCTGGTCTTGCGGCCCCTGAAGCTACAAGCTTCGGGGACACTTCTTCGTGCTTCCTATCGTCGCAACAAGCAATATTGCAAACGACCGCGCGGAGTATGTCGTAGATGATTATCAGGCTAATCGATCTGGTGCTTGTACTACTGCCAACCAGCGCTCTCGCATGCAATACCTCTCAGAACCTCCCAGGTCAAAACATCGACGTATATTTCGAAAGAAATTCGGCTCAGATATCGGCAGATCAAGTTTTAAAGATGGCGAATTGGGCCATCGACATGCGCCTCAGGTATCCCATTCAAGAGGTACTGTCCATCGGCGGATTGGCTGAAGCAAATGAAAAAGAACCGGAGAAATTGGCACTGCAACGGGCCGATTCGGCAAAAGCCATGTTGATGCAATTCGGTCTGACTCAGGTTCTATACGATGTTCGCGCCAGAATCTACAAGCCTCTTGTCCACTTGACCGAACCACCTGAAAAGATCAGGCGCGTTGAGATCGAATTATCCCCGGGTTGTCGTGGCAATTGCTGCGGCGAAAAGTAATGCGTCACAAGCCATGCATGAGGCAAAAGCACTCAACCCGGAATTGGGCGGACACACGCTGAAGCACGTCGACAAGGACGAAGCATGGCTCAAGGAGCAACTGAGGCGAGGCCCGTATATTCCCGCTGCATCATCATTCACAGATATCAGGCAGGCAGAGTGGGCCATCGCGGAAGCGATGCGCGCCAATGTCACGAAAATAGAGACGTGGGCAACAGTACCGCGCCACGACTTGGTACTATTCGATCATGAATGATGGAGCTTATAGCCATCTCGAACAGCTGGTCATGGCTCGATTCCATGAGGACTATTCGCTCTATGGGAATTCGATACCTGAACTGGTTCTCTCCTATAAAGCGGAAATGACCGAAGACGAAAGAATCGCGACGCTGGAAGAGATAGCCCGATTCCAGAAGGCCAATGTGAATTGTCTGGACAGGGCGTTTGACGATCTTTTTGGCTGCCATTGCGACCCGGCTCTTTGGGACCACACTACGGCCTCGTTCCTTGACGAATTGAAACATCTTCTGAGCGAGTAATCCGCGGGTTGTCGCAGCCGTGGGCGCGCCGCGTCCAGCCATCACCCACCCAAGCCGAACCTGAACCGAAACAGGTAACGATGCCGAGACCCCACCCCGCGCTTCAACGCAGTCAAAAAGCCCCCATGACGCGGGCACGCAAGCGCCTGCTGATCGTCGGCGCGATCCTGCTGATCGTCGTCCTCGGCTGGATACTCGCGCTCGTGCTTCAGCCCGCGTTCCAGCGCACGATCGTTATCACGACCGGTGCCGATGGCGGCATCTATCGCGGCTTTGCCGATCGCTACGCACCGCTGCTGAAGCACGAAGGCATCAAGCTCGACATTCGCAGCTCGTCGGGCTCGATCGAAAATTATCAGCGGCTCACCGACCCCGACAGCGCCTACGAAGTCGGCTTCATCCAGTCGGGCACGACCAACCCCAAGGACACCGACAACCTGCAAACGATCGCCGCCGTCTCGTACGAGCCGATCTGGGTGTTCTATCGCGGCGACGCGACGATCGACCTTCTCTCGCAACTGCGCGGCAAGCGCATTTCGCTCGGCGTGCCCGGCAGCGGTCTGCTCAACGTATCGCAGGTCCTGCTCGGCTATAGCGGCATCACGAGCCGGAACTCGACGCTGCTGCAAATGGATGCGAACGCTGCTTATCAAGGGCTCCAAAGCGGTCGGATCGACGCGGCGTTCTTTATCGGCAGACCCGACGCCGACATGCAGCGCACGCTGCTCACGAGCAACCTGAAGCTGATGAGCTTCGCGCAGGCCGACGCGCTCGTGCAGAAATTCCCGTCGCTCTCGAAGATCGTCCTGCCGCGCGCCTCGGCCAGCGTCGCCGACGATCTGCCGCGCGCCGACGTCACGCTGCTCGCGGCCACGGCGCTGCTCGTCTCGAAGGACACGCTGCATCCGGCGCTCCTCTATCTGCTGCTCGATGCGGCGCGCACGGTCCACGGCGGCGAGGACTACTTCACGCCGATCGGCACGTTTCCGAATCTGCACACCCAGGAATTCCCGATCTCCGACGAAAGCATCCGCTACTTCAAATCGGGCCGGCCGTTCCTGTACCGCTATCTGCCGTTCTGGCTCGCGAGTCTCATCGAACGGCGGCTGCTGATCCTGCTGCCGTTCATGGCGCTTCTGATCGGTCTCATACAGGCGCTGCCGCGCACGCTCGAAGCGCGCATGAAAAAGCGGCTCGAGGTCTGGTATCGCGAGATCAAGGCGCTCGAAGACGAGGTATGGAAAAACTTCGCGCCGACTCGCGCGCAAATCGCGCAATGGCGCGACGAGATCGAGAGCATCGACGCAAGCGCGAGCCAGATACGGATTCCGTATCGCTACTTTCAGGACGTTTACGCGCTCAAGCAGGCGATCGGCATCGTGCGCGACCGGATCGCCCACGCGGCGGAGAGGGCGCAGAAGTAGACGCTCACGCGCGCGGGCCTTGCAGCTTACGGCGCGGTAACCGCTTGCGCCCGATCCTCGCGCCGCTTCGCCAATCGCGGTATCGTGTCCGCCTTCCCCCTGCTCAAGCGCCGATCCGCCGATGCCGTCCCGCCATAGCGCCGCCTTTACCGCCCTACTCGCCGCCGCGCTGTTCGGCGCGACCACGCCGCTCGCGAAAGCGCTGCTCGATTCGCTATCGCCGTTTCTGCTGGCGGGCCTGTTCTATCTCGGCAGCGGAGTCGGCCTTGGCATCGCGATGCTGGCGCGCCGCGTGGTGCGTCGAACGACGCGTCGTTCGGCCCAGCGCTCGACATCGCCCGCCGCCGCCCAGCCAACAGAACCGCACCGCTTTCCGCTGCGCGACGTACCGTGGCTAGCCGGCGCGATCGTCGCGGGCGGCGTCGCCGGGCCCGCGCTGCTGATGCTCGGCTTGAACACCACGCCGGCCGCCACCGGCTCCCTGCTGCTGAATCTCGAAGGCGTGTTCACCGCATTGATCGCATGGATCGTATTCCGCGAAAACGTCGACCTGCCGGTGTTCGTCGGCATGCTCGCCATCGTCGCGGGCGGCGTCGTGCTGGCCTGGCAGCCCGGCGCGGCGGACCTGCCGCCGGGCGCGCTGCTGCTCGCCGGCGCATGCGCGTGCTGGGCCGTCGACAACAATCTCACCCGCAAGGTGTCGACGCACGACGCGACCTTCATCGCCTGCGTGAAGGGGCTCGTTGCGGGCCCGGTGAACGTGGCGTTGGCGTTCGCCGTTGGCGCGAGCTGGCCGCACGGCACGACCGCGTGGAGCGTCGCGCTCGCGATGCTGACCGGCTTCGCGGGATATGGCGCGAGCCTCGTGCTGTTCGTCGTCGCGCTGCGCAATCTCGGCTCCGCGCGAACCGGTGCGTACTTCTCCGTTGCGCCGCTCTTCGGCGTCACGCTGTCGTGGCTGCTCTGGCCCGAACTGCCGACTTCGCAATTCTGGGTAGCGGCCGCGCTAATGACGCTCGGCGTGTGGCTGCATGTGCGGGAACGCCACGAGCATGCGCACACGCACGAGGCGCTCGACCACACGCATCGCCATCGGCACGACGCGCATCATCAGCACGAGCACGATTTCGCATGGGACGGCGAGGAACCGCATACCCATCCGCATCACCATGCGCCGATCACGCATGCTCATAGGCATTTCCCGGATATCCACCACCGCCACACCCATTGATTTTCCGCGCGCTCCCATCGGGCAACCGTTTGCTGCGACGCAAGATAAAAATCTCTGTGGAACGGGTCGTGCGATAGGCCAATTCAATTGGCATAGTAGCGGGTCGCGTCCTGTAATGGACTCCTGCCGTTCACGTTGTGTTTACGTTCCGTCCACCCAGCCCGCCGCCCCATCCGGAGAGATCCATGTCGCAGCCTCAGCCCAATGTAGACGAACTGGTGAGAAGCATCGCCGAAGAAACCGACACGCCAGCCGAAACGGTATCCCGCCTGTATGCGGATACGCTCGCCAATTACCGGCAGGACGCGCGCGTATTCGATTACGTGCCGCTATTCGCCGCGAAGAAGGTACGCGCCCAGCTTCGTCACAACCCGGATCGCGGTCACTGAAGGCACCTTGACCGCCTGGTTGCACCCGCAGTGACAGCACCGGCGCGCGGTCACGCGCGCACCCACCCTAAAAAAACACACGCCGCGCGGAACCATTCGACCCGTGGTTCCAGATTTTGCGCGCCTCGTGGAGCTAACAATGGCGCCACGAATTTTCTATGCTGACGGTTCGATCGTTCCCGGCAGGCATGCTGTTGCCCGCCTCATTCGATAAGGAACCGCACCTATGTCCGCCCAGATCCTGATTCGCGCCGTCATCCGCGAAGATTTCGACGCATGGCTGCCGCTATGGGATGCGTACAACGCGTTCTACGGCCGCTCGGGCGAGACCGCGCTGCCGCGCGACATCACGCGCATCACCTGGCAGCGCTTCTTCGACGGCTACGAGCCGATGCACGCGTTCGTCGCCGAGCGCGACGGGCAACTGGTCGGCCTCGTGCACTTTCTCTATCACCGTCACACGACGCTGGCCGGACCGATCTGCTATCTGCAGGACCTCTACACGCTCGACACTGAGCGCGGCAAGGGCGTCGGCCGCGCGCTGATCGAAGCCGTGTATGCGCGCGCCCAGGCCGATGGCGCGGAACGCGTCTACTGGCAAACGCACGAGACGAATCAGACCGCGATGAAGCTTTACGACAAGGTCGCGGACAGGTCGGGCTTCGTCGTGTATCGCAAGGCGCTGTGACGCACCACGCGTCGCAATTCCGCAGCGAACGCAAAAAAAGCAGCCGGAAAGACGAAAGGCGCACCACAGGGTGCGCCTTTTCGTTTTCCTGAACCCACATCAGCAATGCGATATCAGGCTTCGAGTTGCTCCAGCACCTTGCCCTTGGTTTCGATGCCGAGGAAGTGCACCGCGATCGCCGCGACGAACGGCACGGCAGCGAGGATATAGAACGCCACTTCGAGATTGCCGCCGATCATCGTCTTCGACACGATGGCCGGCGCGAAGATCGCCGCGATCTTGAGCCAGGCGCCGCCCACGCCGCAACCCATCGCGCGGATGCTCGTCGGGTACAGCTCCGGCGTGTACACGTAAGCGGTGATGAAGCCACTCGCGAGGAAGCCGAGTGCGAATGCGCAGAAGGTTGCGACCACGTACACCGACGAGTCGTGCAACACGCCCGCCATCGCCAGCGACACCGCGCACAGGATGAACGAGATGTTGATGATCGGCTTGCGCCCCACCGCGTCGACCAGCAGCGCGCAGACGAGCGAGCCGACCACGCCGAGCACCGAAGCCGCCACGGCCAGGTTCAGCGCAAGCTGCAACGGCGCGTGATAGATCGTGCGGTAGATCGTCGGCAGCCAGGTGGACAGACCGTACTGGATAAAGCCGCAGGTCACCCACAGCATCGCCACGGCAATCGTGCGCTTCAGGTAGGCCGGGCCGAACAGGTCCGAGACGCTGCGCTTCGGATGGCGATTGACCATCTCGTCGAATTCGGCCGAGCTTGCCACCGGCGGCAGCGGCACCTTGGCGGCCCGTTCGAATGCGAGCACGGCGGAATCGGCTTCGGCCATCCGGTCGCGCACGGCGAGCCAGCGCGGCGATTCCGGCACGAGCTTGCGCAGCGCGAAGAACAGGATCAGCGGCATGCCGCCGATGAAGTACATCGCCGGCCAGCCGAAACGCGGCACGATCCACGCCCCCATCGCGCTCGACGCGAGCAGCCCGATCGGGAAGACGATTTCGTACAGCAGCACGAAACGCCCGCGGCCATGCGCGCGGCTGATCTCGTTGATATAGGTCGCGGCCACCGGCAATTCGCCGCCGAGTCCCAGCCCCTGGATAATGCGCAGCACGACGAATACGGCGAACGTCGGCGCAAAACCGCACGCAATACTCGTGATGCCGATGATGCCCGAGCTCAGCGCAATTGCCTTCACGCGTCCGCCGCGCTCCGCATACCACGGAAACAGGAACGCGCCGATCAGTTGTCCTATGGAGCCGGAGCCAAGCAAAAAGCCGACGTCCCACGGCGTCAGGTGCCACTTCGCAATCAGCAGCGGCAGCGTCGTCGCGATCGCGATCACGTCGAAGCCGTCGAAGAACGTCGCGAGACCGATCAGGATACGGGCGCGTACTTGCAGCGCGTTCCCCGGCAGGCGCTCGAGCCTCGCGATGATCGAGCCCTGCGTCACGGCGCCTGAAACACCGGCGCTGCTGCGGTCTCCTGTTGAGTTATCGATGGTTCTCATGCCAAGGTGCCGTCCGTAAAAATGGTTAGGCAAGCGCCGTAGAGGCGTCAGTCAGGGTGGCAAGGTCGATGATCCGGCCTTGATTCATCCACTTGCGCGAGAGCTTCAGTTCGCGCGGAGTGTTGATCGCGATCACGCCGCGAATCGTGTTGTCTTCCAGATAGAACAGCGTCGCGCGCCGCGTCGACAGATCGCCGCGCACCGCGAGTGGCGCATCGGCCGGAATGTCGCCGAGAATCTGCAGGTTCACGTCGTACTGATCGGACCAGAACCACGGAATGTCCGCATACGCTTCGAAGTTGCCGAGCAAGGCCTTGGCCACGGCAATCGCCTGGTTCTGCGCGTTGGCCCACGACTCCAGCCGCACGCGGCGCTTGAGCCATGCGCTCGGATGATTCGCCACGTCGCCGCAGGCGAAGATGCGCGGGTCGTCGGTCGCGCCGAAATGATCGACGACGATGCCGTTCTCGACCTTCACGCCCGCCGCTTCGGCAATCGCCGTGTGCGGCGTGAGACCGATGCCGGCCACCGCAAAATCGGCGTCGAGCGTCGAGCCGTCCGCGAACGTCGCGCGAATCCGCTTTGCGTCGTCCGGGTGATCTTCGAGCGCGACGAGCGAGGCGTTCAGGCGCACGTCCACGCCGTTCGCGCGATGCAGATCGAGCAGGAAGTCCGACACCAGCGGCGGCAGCGAGCGCGCGCACAGACGCGGCGCGCCTTCCACCACACAGGCTTCGACGCCGAGCTTGCGCGCGGTCGCCGCGACTTCGAGACCGATCCAGCCGCCGCCGACCACGAGCACGCGCTGGCTCGCGCGCAGCCGTTCGCCGAGCGCGACCGCTTCGTCGAGCGTGCGCAGGTAGGCGAGATGCGAGGTCTTCACGAGCGCGTCGGGCAAACGGCGCGCCGCGCCGCCGGTCGCGATCACGAGGCGGTCGTATTGCACTTCGCGGCCCGACTGCGTGCGCACGATGCGCTGTTCGCGATCGATCGAGGTCGCGCAATCGGGCTGCCATGCTTCGACGTTCAGCGCGTCGAAGTCGTCGGGCTTCACGAGGCGCACGGTTTCGATATCGGCTTCGCCGGCCAGCACGGCCTTCGAGAGCGGCGGGCGCTCGTAGGGTAGATGCACTTCGTCGGCGATCATCACGAGGCGGCCGTCGAAGCCTTCCTTGCGCAACGTCTTCACGATCCAGCCGGCCGCCTGGCCGCCGCCGATCACGACGACCGTGCGCGGCGCTTCGAGCCCCGCATGCGCGGCCTGGGCCTTTGCGGTGGCGGCGTCAGTCATTTTTGCGCTCCGTCATGAACTTGCCTTCCGGCGCCTTCGCGTCTTTCTGCCGGCGCGTATTGCCGTCGATGCCGCCTTCGATCGCCCATTCGGCGAACACGGTCGGACCCGGTTCGAATTCGCGCGGCTGCCATTCGGGCGTGAGCTGGTCTTCGTCGGCGTAGTACTCGATCAGGCCGCCGGCCGGATTCTTGAAGTACCAGAAGTACGCCGACGACACCGGATGACGTCCCGGCCCGAGCTGCGTTTCCCAGCCGCAACGGTTGATGTGCATGCCGCCGCCGAACACTTCGTGGATGTCGCGCACGGTGAACGCGACATGGTTCAGGCCGCGTTTGCCGTTCGGCAAGGCCAGCAGGAAGAGGTCGTGGTGGCCGCCGTGCGGCGCGCAGCGCATGAACGCGCCGCGGCCCGGATAGCGGTCCGAGGTCTCGAAGCCGAGCAGTTCGTGATAGAACTTTTCCTGTTCGGCGAGCTGGTTCGTGAAGAACACGACGTGGCCGACCTCGACCGGCTCCGCGCGTTCGTAGACCGGCGACGGCTGATCGACGCGCAGCGTCTTGCCCCACACGTTCGACGGCGAACCCTGCACGTCGACCGCGCGCTTGCGCGTCACTTCGACGCGAATCGCCATGCCGTTCGGGTCGATGCAGCCGAGCGCGTCTTCGGTTTCGTAGTGGCCGGGCTGGCCGGCGAAGCGGCCGCGCAGTGCGTCGAGTTCCGCCTTCGTCGCGACGCCCCACGTCACTTCGCGCAGCGTCGGGCCGTCCTCGAACGCGGGCGGCAGCGCCGCGTCGTTCGCGTCGACGACGAGCACCGTGCAGCCGTTCATCGTTTCGAAACGCGCGTGTTGGTCGTCGAACGCGGTCTCCTTGAGACCCCAGTCCGCGAAAAACCGGCGGCAGGTGGCGAGATCCGTCACGCCGTAGGTAATCTGTTCAATGCCGAGAATCGTCATAACGTGCCTCTTCCTTGCTGCCTTAGTTCGCCCACGCCAACGGCGCTTCGTTCAAGCCCCAGTAGAGGCTCTTCTGTTGCATGTATTCGCGAATGCCGAGACGGCCCTTTTCGCGTCCCATACCGCTCTCCTTCCAGCCGCTGAACGGCGTCGAGATCGAGAACAGCTTGTAGGTGTTGATCCAGATCGTGCCGGCTTCGAGCGCGCGCGCGGTGCGGTAGGCGCGCTTGTAGTCGCGCGTCCAGATGCCGGCGGCGAGGCCGAACACACTGTGGTTCGCTGCCTTGAGCAGCGCGGCTTCGTCGTCGAACGGCATCGCGACGAGCACCGGCCCGAAGATTTCCTCCTGGCAGATGCGCGCCTCGTTAGTGAGGCCGTCGAGAATCGTCGGTTGCAGATAGGTGCCCGCTTCGCGGCCGTCGCCGACCGGACGCTCGCCGCCGCACAGCAGACGGCCGCCTTCTTCGAGGCCGAGCGCGATATAACGCTCGACCGATTCGCGATGCGCCTGCGTAATCAGCGGACCCATCTGCGTGTTGTCGCGCGACGGATCGCCGACGCGCAGCTTGCGCGCGCCTTCGACGAGACGCTGCATGAATGTGCCGTAGATCGAGCGCTGCACGAACAGACGCGAGCCCGCGATGCACGCCTCGCCCGACGAGCTGAAGATGCCGTACAGCACGCCGTTGACCGCGTGATCGAGATCGGCGTCGTCGAACACGATGGTCGGCGACTTGCCGCCGAGTTCGAGCGACACCGGCATCAGCTTGTCCGCCGCGATGCGCGCGATGCCGCGGCCCACTTCGGTGCCGCCCGTAAACGACACTTTCCTCACGAGCGGATGGCGCACGAGCACGTCGCCGATCACCGAGCCCTTGCCCGGCAGCACGCTCACGACGCCCTTCGGCACGCCCGCTTCCTCGCAGATGCGCGCGAGCGCGAGCGAGACGAGCGGCGTGACTTCGGCGGGCTTCAGCACCACCGCGTTGCCGGCCGCGAGCGCCGGCGCGAGCTTCTGCGCGTCGGAGGCGATCGGCGAATTCCACGGCGTGATCGCCGCAACCACGCCGATCGGCTCGTAGAGGCTCATCGTCAGATAGTCGCCGCGCGACGGCGTGACTTCTTCGTCGAGCGTTTCGAGGCAGGCCGCGAAATAGCGGAACGTATTCGCCGCACTCGCGACCAGCACGCGCGTCTCGCCGATCGGCTTGCCGTTGTCGCGGCGCTGCAGATTCGCGAGCGCTTCGTGGCGCGCCATGATGAGGTCGGCGATGCGGTACAGGATCAGCGCGCGCTGATGCGGCTTCAGACCCGACCAGTCCGGCTTGCGCCACGCGGCGTCGGCGGCTTCGACCGCTTCGCGCGCGTCGTCGGCGCTGGCCGTCGAGATTTCCATGTTGACCGACTGATCCGCCGGATACAGGCTTTTGTACGGGTTGCCGCGCCCTTGCCGCCATTCGCCGCCGATAAAAATATCGCCGTTGGGCACGAGGCTGGTATCGAAGTGAGTCATGTCGGTCATTCCGGTTGCTTGCAGGCCGGGGGCCTGGTGGGTCTTAGATCACGCAACGCGCGGCGCGATTGCGCAGCGCGCGGATCGCGCTGTAAGCGGTCAGCGCGGACGTCTTCGGGTTGTCCGGCAGCGGCTTGCCGCTCATTTCGAGCGACATCTCGCCGAACGCGCCGCGCGCGAGGATGCGATGCACGTTGCGCGTCACGTTCGGATCGGCGATCAGCTTGACCGTCGTGTTGTCGAGGCCGAGCCCGGCGAGCGCGATGGTCGCGGCAACGTTGGCGTTCTTCGGATAGAGCCGCGCCGCATCGCGCGCGGTGCCTTCGAAGATCACCTTCTCTTCGGCGAGCGTGCGCAGGTCGCAGACCTCTTCGGCCGGCGTGCCGAGCCAGCCGATCGGCGGCTTGCGGCCCGTGTACAGCACTTCGTCGAGACCGCCGAAACGCGCCGAGGCGATCGCATCGATACCGCCGATCGCGCCCGACAGCAGCGTGACCGTCGCGTCGCCCGCATCGGCCGCAGCGGCGAGCGCGTCGAGCAGCGCGACGTCGGAGAGCGCACCGATCGACGCAACCGCGCAATCGGTGCCCGACTTCAGCAGCGGCACGATGTGATCGACGAGCGCGCTGTGGCCCGCGCATTCGAGCGCGAACTGCGGCTTCGTGCTGAGCGCCGACACCGACGACACCACGTCGACGCCCGCGCCCACCATGTCGCGCACCGACGTCAGCTGCTTCTCGGGAACGATCACATGCGAGACGCGCACGGCCGGATCGCCGGCGACCGAGCGGTACACCGCCTGGCCAATCGCGCCGAAGCCGATCATCGCGACATCAAGGGGCGCGTGATGCCCCGCGTAGCCGACCTCATGCATGTTGCGGCTCCTCTTTCTTGACCGGCGGGCCCGCGAACTGGGTCGCGAAGGTGCCGACCGACAACATGTCCACTTCGACCAGCACCGGACCGGTCTGCGCTATGCCTTCGCGGATGATCGCGGCGGCGTCGTCGAGCGACTTGATGCGGTAGTGCGGCAGCTTCAGGCTTGCGCAGAACTGTGCGAAATCCGGCTGATGCAGTTGCACGTAGCAGCGGCGGCCGCCGTATTGCGCGTCCTGGATGTTGCGGATCACGCCGTAGCACTGGTCGTTCATCAGCACGATCATCACGTTGGCGTTTTCCTGCACGGCCGTCGCGAGTTCGCCGACGTTGACCATCAAGCCGCCGTCGCCGCACAGCGCGACGGTCTTCGCCGCATTGCCCGCGAGCGCCGCGCCGATGCCCATCTGCATGCCCTGGCCGATGCCGCCGCCGAGCGCATGCACGCCCGCGCGCGGCGAGAAGATCTTCAAGAGGCGGTTGCCCCACGTGCTGTTCGAGATCGTGACGTCGCGCACCCAGTTGTAGTCGCGGCCCACGGCGTCCTGCAGCGCGTCGACGAGACGCTTGTACGGGCCCAGACCCTTGGCGACGTCGGCAACCGCGCTTTCGCGCGCGGCAGCGAGGTCCTGCGCGAACTGCGGATCGACCTTCAGCCTGCCTTCGAGCAGCGTCGCGAGTTCCTCGAGCACCGCGGAGGCGTCGCCGTGAATGAACATCTCGTTGCGATAACCGCGGTTGTCGGCCAGCGCGTCGGCGTCGATGCGATACAGCGGCTGCGGCAGCGCGAGCTTGTACTTCAGCGTTTCATTGCCGCGCAGACGCGAGCCGACCACGACGAGCGCGTCACAGGTCTTGTAGAAGCTCTCGACCGCCGAGTGCACGTTGAACGCGCCGAGCGTGGCCGGATGATCTTCCGGCAGCACGCCACGGCCCTGCACGCTCGTCACGACGCCGAAGCCGAGTGCGACCAGACGCTCGACCGCCGCGCGCGCGTGGCGCGTGCCGCCGCCGAGCCACAGCAGCGGGCGCTTCGCCTTCGTCAGTTGCTCCGCGAGTTGCGCGACGCGGTCCTTGCAATGCGTGAGCGTCGTCACGTGGGGCGCGGCGAGATCGTTCGGCCACTCGATTTCGGCCGCCTGGATGTCGATCGGAATCTCGACGCTGACCGGGCCGCTCGGCGCCGTTTGCGCGACGCGCACGGCTTCGCGGATCGTCGGCAGCGCGGTTTCGACCGAACGCACGCGGAACGCGGCCTTCGAGATCGATTGCAGCATCGAGAGCTGGTCCGGCGCTTCGTGGATATACGCGAGGTCCTGGTCGAGGTATTCGGTTTCGATCTGGCCGGTCACGTGCAGCAGTGCGGTGCCCGCCGTCAGCGCTTCGACCATCGCGCCCGCTGCATTGCCCGCCGCGGTGCCCGTGCTCGTGAACGCGACGCCGAGGCCGCCCGAGACGCGCGCAAGGCCGTCGGCCATGTTCACCGCGCCGGCTTCGCCGCGCGCGCCGACATAGCGGATCTTGCCGCGCGTGTTGATTGCGTCGAGGATCGGCATGTTGTGGATCGAGATCACGCCGAATGCGGTTTGGACGCCGCATTGCTCGAGAAAGGCGGCGATCAGTTCGCCAACGGTGGTTTTATTAGACATGTCGTGCAACGCCTCCAGAAACATCGATGTGACTGCCCGTCGTGTACGACGACAGCGTGGTAGCCAGATAAAAAAGCGCTTGAGCGGCCTCTTCGGGACGACCGAAACGGCCCAGTGGAATGTTTTTCTTGCGCGCCAGCTCGCCGGTCCAGTCTTCCCAGCTCTGGCCCGGCTGTGCCTGGGTCTCGTAGCGGCGGCGCCACTGCCCCGACTCGACGATGCCGATCAGGATCGAGTTGACGCGGATGCGCTGCGGCGCGAGTTCGACCGCGAGCGACTTCGTGAGACTCAGCAGACCCGCGCGCGCCGACGAGGTCGCCACCATGTGCGGCTCGGGCTGCAGCGCGAGCAGCGAATTCACGTTGACGATGGCCGCGTCGCGGCCGGCGCCGGCGGTGTCGTCGAGCATCGGCAGAAACGCGCGCGTCGGGCGGATCACGCCGAAGTACTTCAGGTCGAGCTCTTCGCGCCATGCGTCGTCGCTCGTGTCGGCGAAGGTCGAGACGCGCCCCTGGCCCGCGTTGTTCACGAGCATGTCGGTGCGGCCGAAGCGCTGCTGCACGGCCTGCGCGAATGCGCTCACTTCGTCGGCATCGAGCACGTTGCAGCGCTGCGCGAGCAGTTGCGCGCCGGGAAACTTCGCGACGAGCGCGGCTTGCGCTTTCGCGAGACGCTCGCTGTCGCGGCCGCAGATCGCGACCGACGCACCCGCTTGCAGAAACAGTTCGGCGGTCGCGAGACCGATGCCGGACGAACCGCCCGTCACCACCGCCACCTGTCCGGTCAAATCGATTTGGATCATCAGAGCCCCAGTGCCTTCATGTATTTGTTGCCTGCGTTCGGTCCGAGCTTCGGCCGGTAATTGAGCCGCTGCGACAGTTCTTCGGCCGCGCGGCGCACCTTGTCGACGAGCCCGCCGTCGAGCAGCGACACGTCGATCTCGCGGCGCGGGATCGTCGTCGTGATGACCGCGACGATGCGGTTCGTGTCGTTGCGCACCGGCGCACTGACCACCGAAATGCCGCGCTCGAACGACGACTCGCTGATCGCGAAGCCGCGCCGCGCGTCATCGCGAATCCGTTCGTAGAGTTCGTTGACCGTGGCCGGCGTCTGCGCGGTGAAGCGCTCCAGTTCCGGCTCGGGATAGAGCTTCTTCAGGTCGTCGAGCGTCAGGTCGCCCATCAGCACCTGGCCGTGCGTCGTCGCATAGGCGGGCAGGCGCGTGCCGACGTTGACCTTCACCGAGCTGAAAATCGGCGCATGGCTTTGCGCCTTGGCGACGAACACCACGTCGCGTCCGTCGCGAATCACGATATGGCTCGTGAGGCCGGTGTCGTCGCGCAGCCGCTCGATGATCGGCAGGCCGAGGTCGGTCAGCTCCAGCGAGCTCAGGTATTCGAAGCCGAGCCGCAGCACCGCGATGCCGAGGCGATAGTTGCGGTCCTTGTCGGCGCGTTCGAGAAAGCCGAGCGATTCGAGCGTCTGCAGCAAACGGAACACCGTCGTGCGCGGAATGTTCAGGCGGCGCGACAGTTCCGGCGCGCCGAGCACCGGCTCGCGCGGCGAGAACTCCATCAGGATGTTCAGGCCTCGTTCGAGACCGGGCACCCGGTAGCCGGAATCGCTGCTGGTTTCGTTGCGCTCGGCGTCGGGCGCATCAGGCGTATCGGGCGTCATTGCATGGCTCCGCGTTGGCTCGGTTAGATGCCGCTTGCGCGGCTGAACGTATCGATGATCGCGGTGTACGCGGCGGGTTCTTCGATATAGCCCGCATGTCCCGCGCGCGGCACGATCTGCAGGCGGGTGCGCGCGGCGAGCGCGATCTTTTCGCAGGCTTCGGGCGCGGTAATCGTGTCTTCGGCGCCGACCGCGACGTCGACGCGGCCTTCGTAGCGCGCGAGGTCGCCGGCGAGATCGGCGTTGGCGAGCAGATGCGTGGCCTGCGCGTAACCGTGCGGGATCACGCGCGCCATGTTCCAGCGCACCCATGCGCGCGCCGCGTCGTTCGCGTGAGCGGACAGCATGTTGGCGCTGCGTTTTTCGGCGAGCCCTTGCGGGCCGAGTTCGTTGAGCATCGCGAGACGCTGAGCGCGTTTCGCGTCGCGCATTTCAGCGGACGCCGCGCCGTAGCCGCCCGCGGGCGACAGCAGCAGCAGACCGGCAAGACGCTGCGGATGCGCAAGCGCGAATGCGCCGGCGATGATCGCGCCGAGCGAATGCCCGACCAGCACGCAGCGTTCGATGCCGAGCGTGTCGAGCCATTCCTTCAATACGGCCGCGTAGTCCTGAGCGAGCGGCGAAGCCGCCGCGACCGGCGTGGATGCGCCATACCCCGGCGCATCCCAGGCCAGCACGCGGCGTGTCGCGCCGAGCGCGTCGAACTGCTGCACCCACGATGCCGCGCCCGAACCGATGCCATGCAGCAGCACGAGCGGCAGCGCATCGTTGCCGGCCTGGCCGGCTTCGCGATAGCTCACGACGCGTTGCGCGGCCAGGCTGCTGTGCTGCGCCGGATAGCGCGCGAGACGCGCTTCGAGCGCGGCATGCTGATCGGCATTGGCGGACGGGACTACGGACATGATTGCCTTCGCGGGTGAAGTGAAACGACGTGAACGGCTCGACGATGGCGCGGTACTTCAATTGCGCCTCAGTGGTGCTGCGGTTACGCCTTGTTTGCAGCCAGATCGCGCTTGATCTTCGCGAGTGGCGAATCCGGCGGATACGTCGGCGTGATCGGCTTCGGCGAACCGAGCATCACGCACATCAGCGCGTCTTCCTCGCCCACGTTGATCTCCGAGCGGTACACGCCGGGCGGCACCGAGATCAGGTCGCGCTCGCCGAGCACGGCTTCCCACGTTTCGCCGTCACGCTCGCAGACCACCTTCATCTTGCCGCGCAGCACGAAGAAAATTTCTTCGACATCCATATGAATATGGCTCGGGCCGATGTTGCCGGCCGGGATCACCATCGTCGAGAACGTGAAGCCGCCTGCCGGCACGGTGTTCATGTCCTTCGCGACGCCGGTGCCGCCCGTGCCGACGTAGCGCATCTGCGCACGGCGATACTTCGGGTCGTAGTCGGCCTGGAATTTCAGCGCGTCCCAGTCGTAGCGACGCGTTTCGAAGCGCGCGACGCGGCCGTCCAGCCACTGCTGGAAGTTCGCGTCCGCGGGTTGGTCCCAGGACTTGCGTTCGTTGTCAACGTCCGCCATCTGTTTCTCCTTTCGATTCGACAAGATCAATTCATCACGAAGCCGCCGTTGACCGGCAGCAATTGGCCGGTCACAAAGCGGGCGGCATCGGACAACAGGAACAACACCGGCCCGGTTACGTCGTCGGGCACTTGTGCGCGCGTGAGCGCGCGGCCTTGCAGGTAATACTGATGGCGCTCCGCCGGCACGTAGGCGGTCGCCTCGACTTCGGTCAGGCCCGGCGCGATCGCGTTGACGGTCACGCCGTGCGCGCCGAATTCGCGCGCAAGCGAGCGCGTCATCGAGATCACGGCGCCCTTGCTCGCGACGTACGCGAGCAGCTTCGGCGCGCCCCACATCGCCGTGTCCGAGGCGATGTTGACGACGGCGCCACGGCCCGAGTCGCGCAGATACGGCAGCGCGGCGGTGCTCATGAGCCAGGTGCCGCGCACGTTGACGTTCATCACGGCGTCCCACGTATCGACCGTCAGCTCGTCCGCGAACTTGCCGCCGGAATTGGTGATTGCCGCGTTGTTGATCAGCGCGTCGAGGCCGCCGAACTGCGCCGCGCCCTGCTCGGCGAACTGCTTGACGCTGGCCGGATCGGCAAGGTCGAGCGGCAGGTAGGTCGCCGCGTGGCCCTGTTCCTTCAGCGATGCCGCGAGCGCACGGCCCGCGTCGTGCAGCACGTCGCCGAACACGACCTGGGCACCGGCTTCCACGAGCGCGCGGACGAACGCCGCGCCGAGACCGCGCGCGCCGCCCGTGACGAGAACGCGCCGGCCCTTGAGCGCTGCGAGTGCGTCGTTATGCATGGCTGTGACCGGCTTCGGTGGTGGCCGGCGCGGCAGCGGCCGCTGCCGCGCGATAGGCGTCGAGGTCGGTGACGTGCTGTTGCGCGCGTTGGCGCAGCATGCGGCGCACGCGCGTCATGCCGACGTCGTGCTGATACAGGAACTCGTGATCGCGCGCGTTCGGCGCGAGGCTTTCGAGAACGTAGCGGTCCTGTTCGAGCACGTCCCAGTGCAGACCTTCGAGACGGTTGCGATACAGGAAGCGCCATGCGTCTCGCTGCCAGCCCTGCACCTTGCGGGTACGCCAGAAGTAGACCTGGCAGTTGTCGCCCTCGACCGGCACCGCGAAGCCGATGATGCCGAAGCTGCCGCCCGGGCCGAACTTCTTCTTGTAGGGAATCGCGAGGCGCATCCACAGGGCGCCGGTTTCGCCGAGTTCGACCCAGTCGAAGTTGACGTCGCGCTGGCCGATCTTTTCGAACATCAGACCGGTTTCGGTCTTGCGCACGCGCATGTCGGCCTGCTTGTCGCCTTCGGCCATCGAGTGCGAGGTCGCGTGCAGATAGGCGCCGTGCATCGGGTCCATCACGTTGTCGATCGCGTACTGGTAATTGCACTTCCAGTTCGACATGCACAGGAAGCTGGCGTATTCCTCGCCGACCAGTTCTTCCGGCAGCACGAGCGGCACGGGTTCCTTGTGCGCTTCGTCGCCGAACCACAGGAAGATCGCACCGGCGTGTTCTTCGACCGGATACGACTTCACGCACTTCTGGCCTTCGAGCGGGCAGCTCGCGACCGCCGGCACGTTGACGACCGTGCCGCTGCCGTCCACCTGGATGCCGTGATACCAGCATGCGACGCTGCCGCCGAGATTCCAGCCGAGCGACAGACGCGCGCCACGGTGCGGGCAGCGGTCTTCGAGCGCGTGGACTTTGCCTTCCTGATCGCGCCACAGCACGATCTGGTCGCCGAGACGGGTCACGCCGATCGGCGCGTTGCCGACCTGCCAGCTCGGGGCGACCGGATACCAGTAATTGCGGAGACCTTGGTCGAGGTACGACTTGATCGGATCAGCCGTGCCTTCGGTTGTAGTGGGGGACGTCATGAAGAGACTCCAGTACGGATGCGATGAAACGTGTTCGGGAGAGCGCGCCTAGTCGGCGAGCAGGCGGAATTCGGCGGCGAGGCGCTCGGCGTTCCACTGAGTGCCTTCGGCGGTGCGGAAACCGTCGCGGTTCAGGCCATCGGCGACTTCCTGCAATTCCGTCGCACCGGCTTCGAAAACACGTTCGAGCGCATCGCCGAAGTCGTTTTCGTACTGGGTCGGCTCGGCCTTGCGGTTCTGCCAGATCATGTTGCTGCTCTCGCCCGGCTTTTCGATCAGGCCTTTACCCGCGACGTTGTTCGGTTGCGGCGCCAGCCACGGCTTCAGGAAGGGATTGAAATTCACGGCTACCTCTCGCATGTCATTCCACCTTGATCTGGATTTCTTCACCTGCGAGACGTACGGCGTACATCTTCAGGTCACGGCCGCCCGGCTCTTTCAGACACTTGCCGGTCGGGATATGGAACACGGCTTCGTGCAGCGGACATTCGACGGTGTCGCCGTCGACAAAGCCTTGCGTCAGCAACGCGTACGCGTGCGGGCAGACGTTTTCCATCGCGTAGATTTCGTCGCCCACCTTGTAGATGCCGATTTCCGTGTCGTCGAGCTTGAACTCGAGCGGGGAGTCTTCGGACAGTTCGCCGGCATGTCCGGCGCAGCGCCATTGTTCAGTCATTTCTCGCCTTCTCCTGAGCCTCTGCGTTCCATATAAGGAACATCAGTTCGTGTATGGTCAATTATAGGAGTCGTCCCGCGCGGAGAAAATAAAAAAATCGCTCCTTAGGGGAAAACACTGACTGTCGCATCGGCGATACATCGAGGCGCCGCATGCCGCGCGCAACCGCATACCACGCGGGCCTTTGATGGATATGGCCGGAGCGCAATCCGCAGAGGGACGCGCCGCCCCGCGTGCGGGTTTATACCGATCTCAAAATTTAATTTACTCGTTCGAGGCTTCACTATACTTTCCATAGGCGATACGTTTGTCCATATATGGAACGTAAGACCCACGAGGTTCTGGCAAAGAAATCAGAACGGCATCGACAACCCCAAGTACAGGTCAGCGACGGCGCATCCGGCGAGAGTCCGCGCCGCGGGATCAGGGACCAGGAGAACCAACGGTGAAGCAAATCATTGCGGCCGGCTTGACGGCAGCTTGCATGACCCCTTGCGCATGGGCGCAGAGCAGCGTGACGCTATACGGCAGCCTCGACGCCGGCGTCGCCTACATCAGCAACGTGGGCGGCAGCTCGAAGTGGATGATGGAACAGGGCAACACGCAGCCCGATCGTTGGGGCCTGAAGGGTGTCGAAGACCTCGGTAACGGCCTGAAGGCGGTGTTCCAGCTCGAAAACGGCTTCTATACGAACACCGGCGCGATGGCGAAAGCGGGCACGCTGTTCAATCGCCAGGCGTTCGTGGGCCTCTCGTCCGACTCGATCGGCACGCTGACCTTCGGCCATCAGACGCCGTTCAGCTTCGACGTGCTCGGCACGTTCAGCACCGCCTATCTGGGCGCGAGCTGGTATGCGTTCCACCCGGGCAACATCGACGCGCTCGCCAACACCGCCATCGTGCCTTACGACAACTCGGTGAAATTCCGCTCGGCGACATTCGGCGGCTTCACGGTCGGCGCGATGATGGGCCTCGGCAACCAGACCAACTTCGCGACCGGCCGCGAATACGGCTTCGCGGCAACGTATGCGAACGGCGGCTTCAAGGCAGGCGCGAGCTACTCCGACGAAAACAACCGCACGCCGTCGATCGTCACGACCGGCATCACGAGCTTCCAGGGCCAGCCGGCCGCGACCTATATGGCCGACAAGCTGCAGAACATGGGCGCGGGTCTGTCGTACCAGTTCGGCAAGGTACTCGTGCACGGCCTGTACACGCGCGTGAAGCTCGAAAGCGCCGGCCATTCGGACACCTACCAGAGCTACGACGGCGGCGCGAACTGGATGATCACGCCGTACAACACGATCGCCGGCGGCGCCGCGACCACGACGCTCGCCGGCCATCGCTGGACGCAGTTCATGATCGGCGACATCTATGCGCTGTCGAAGTCGACGCAGGTCTACGTCAACGCGCTGTATCAGCGCGCGGGTTCGAATACCGATGCGGCGTTCTTCACCGCGGGCGTGTCGAGCGGCCGCAATCAGGCGATCGTCCTGAGCGGCATCCACCACTCGTTCTGATTACCTGCCCGACGATGTGAAACGGCGAGTCCGGCTGCGCAGGGCAGCGGGACTCGCCGGAGGATCTGAAGCAAGCGCTGAAATAAGCGCGTACGGTCGGCGTGCGGTCAATGAGCCGCGACGCGCCGGCGCCGCGCCTGCATCGCGGTCGGATCGTCCGGGCGCGGACGGTAGCTGAGACGCTCGGACAGATCGAGCGCCGCCTGGCACACGGCAATGACGAGCGGTTCGCGCTCGGCGACTTCACCGATGTCGGAGCGCGGAATCGTGATCGTCAGCGCGGCGGCAATCTTGCCGCTCTGATCGCGCACCGGCGCGCTCACCACGGAAATGCCCCGCTCGAACGACGCCTCGCTCACCGCATAGCCGAGCGCCGCGCTCTCGCGCACCCGCCCGTACAGTTCTTCGACCGTCGCGGGCGTGCGCTCGGTGAAGCGCTGAAGCTGCGGTTCCGGATAAAGCTGGCGCAATTCCTCGAAACTCAGATCGCCCATCAGCACCTGGCCATGCACGGTCGCATGCGCGGGCAGGCGCGTGCCGACGTGTACCTTCACCGAACTGAACATCGGCTCGTGCGTCTGCGCCTTCGCCACGAACACGACGTCGCGCTGATCGCGGATCAGCAGATGCGTGCTGAGGCCAGTCGTGTCGCGCAGGCGTTCGAGGATCGGCGTGCCGATGTCGGTCAGTTCGAGCGAACTGAGGTACTCGAAGCCGAGCCGCAGCACCGCGACGCTCAGGCGGAAATAGCGGTCGCCGTTGGCGCGTTCGAGAAAGCCAAGCGCTTCGAGCGTCTGCAGCAGGCGAAACGTGGTGGTGCGCGGAATGCCGATCCGCTTCGACAACTCGGGCGCGCCAAGCACCGGCTCGCGCGCGCTGAATTCGGCCAGGATGCGCAGGCCGCGTTCGAGGCCCGGCACGAGATAGGTCGAGCCGCCGGTGTTTTCGTCGTCGGCGGCGCCGGTTGCGTCGACGCTCTCCGTGAGCGGCTGCGCCGCTTCGCTGTGTGCAGTCGAAACCGCCGCCGCGCGCGACTTCAGCGGTTTGCGTCCCACGCCTGTCTGGTCTTCTTTTGCCATCTTGGCTGCCATTTCTCTGCGATTCACTGTGTATAGATCGTCATCATAGCGCGAAGCATGCGGCGCCCGGCCATGCGGCCGGTTCGGCGTGCGCGGCGCGCGACGCGCACGCGTCGGGCGCATCGTGGCGCACCGATGCGGTGCTATTCTTTGTGCCGGTCCATTGCGCGGCATGCTGCACTGCCGCGCTCTCGCACCGCCCATGCGTAGGGAGAGCATGCCATGTCCGATGCCGTGCAGATTCAGGTTGCCGACTCGCATCTTTATCCGGGCTGCGCGGTGCGCATCGCGCATCTGCCCGAACCCGCGGCCGCGACTGAGGCGGCCAGCCGCGCCGAGGCGGTCGTCGAATTCGCGGACGGCTCGGGCGCGCATGCCACCTGCCACCGGCGCGCGCATGACGAACTCGAATTGACCGTCGACGGCTATGCGACACAAAAACGTCATCCCGTGGCCGCGCGCCACTGGCTACTATTTGCCGTCGACGCGACGCACAGCAGCTGGCGTGTGAAGCGTCGGCTGCCATAAGCGGTAAACCGCGAGGCCAGCCGGCCTCCGCGCACTCGCAACCGGTGTCGCGCGCGCCGCCTCGTGCGTCGCGGATGCAAGCGTCACGTCCAACCGGAACTTACCGATGACCGACCACGATCCACACCAGCCGCCGCATCTCGACAACGCCAACGGCATCGACAACGCCGCCGACACCCCCGACGATCCCGAACGCCGGCGCGTCCTCACCGGTCTCGCGGCGGTCGGCATCGGCCTCGCGCTGGCCGGCTGCAAGACCGGCGAGGGTCTTGCCGGCAACGGGCCGCCGCGCAGCGCCGCCGATCTGCGGCTCGATGCCGCGCTGCACGATCAGGTGAAGAACATCGTGGTGATCTACGCCGAGAATCGCAGCTTCGCGAACCTGTACGGCCATTACCCGGGCGTGCAGCATCCGCTCGATGCGGTCGGCGCCGAACGCTACGTGCAGCTCGACCGCGACGGCAAGACGCCGCTGCCGCGCCTGCCGGCGATCTGGGGCGGGCTCGTGCCGCAGGCGCAGGAAGTGGGCGGCAAGCGCTACATGATCGGCGAAAAGGACCTCGAGCCTCTGCACAACCGGCCGTTCCAGATTGTCGACGCGCACGGCAAGCCGCTGCCGAACGGCGTCATCACGCGCGACCTGATCCATCGCTTCTATCAGAACCAGATGCAGATCAACGCGGGACGCAACAACCAGTTCGCCGCGTGGGGCGACTCGGGCGGCCTCGTGATGGGGCACTACCGCAGCTCTGCCGACACGCTGCGTCTGTGGAATCTCGCGCAGCAATACACGCTGTGCGACAACTTCTTCATGGCCGCTTTCGGCGGCTCGTGGCTGAACCACATCTTCCTGATCTCGGCGCAGGCGCCGTACTACCCCGACATCCACAACAGCCCGGCGAAGAAAATGGTGTCGGTCCTGGACGGCGACGACCCGGCCGGCACGCGCCTGAAACTCGCGGCGAACTCGCCCGCCTCGGCGCTCGACGGTCCGCCGAAATTCGTCAACGACGGCGCGTTCACGCCCGACGGCTACGGCGTCAACACGATGGCGCCGCCGTATCAGCCGAGCAGCGTGCGTCCGGCCGAAGGCGGCGACTCGGCTTTCGCGGACCCGTCGGACCCGCGCGTGATGCCGCCGCAGCACTACGCGACGATCGGCGATCGCCTGACGGCCAGGGGTGTCGACTGGGCGTGGTATAGCGGCGCGTGGCAATACGCGCTCGATCATCGCGACACGGGTGCGGTGCCCGACTTCCAGTACCACCATCAGCCGTTCAACTACTTCGCCAATTACGCGCCGGGCACCGAGGCACGGCGCCGCTATCTGCGCGACGGCGGCCTCGGCAACGATGCGTCGACCAATCGCCTGATCGCCGATATCGATGCGGGCCGCTTGCCCACCGTCACGTTCTACAAGCCGCAAGGCGACCTGAACATGCACGCGGGTTACGCGGACGTCGAATCGGGCGACCGCCATATCGCGACGCTGATCGAGCACATCCAGCGCGGCCCGCAATGGCAGAACACGGTCGTGATCGTCACCGTCGACGAAAACGGCGGCTGGTGGGACCACGTCGCGCCGCCGGTCGGCGACCGCTGGGGTCCGGGTTCGCGCGTTCCCGCGCTGGTGATCTCGCCGCTCGCGAAGAAAGGCTACGTCGATCACACCGTGTACGACACGAACTCGATCCTGCGCTTCATCACCCGCGTGCACGGACTCGCGCCGCTCGACGGCGTGGTTGCGCGCGACAAAGCGTTTGCGAGCAACGGTCTCGCGCCGCTCGGCGATCTGACGGCTTCGCTCGATCTCGCCTGAGCGAGTGTCGGAACGTTTTCGAGGCGCGATCGAGCACGTTTTATCGAGTGTATTTCTGCTCGTTTCTTGCGCTGTTGATGTGCGCGCACGACGCCACACACGTCGTGCGCGCACTTTACTTTCGTCTTTGATTCAGGTCATGTCTTTTGCCTTGCATAACGCGCGGCGCCACCTAGACTGATAAAGCACTTCGCAAACTGCACTTTGCACGGAACTGACATGCGACTGACCATCCTGATCAACGGTTCCGATCCCACCGTAAGCCACGACTATGCTGTGCTCTGGCTCGACACCGACGAACACCGGTGGTCGAGAGAAGCGCATCAAGGGATCGACCTGCCCCCATGGGGCGAGCTACACGACGACGAAGACGGCGTAACCACGCTCTGCGCGCCGAGTGCCGATGCGCCGCTCTGTACATTGCGCGGCCTGCACGTCGATCGCAAGGAACGCGTGAGCGCGGCACAAGGCGCCGCCGCATGGACCACGTTACGCACGCATCAAGCAACCAGCGGATTCTGGCGCCTGCAGGCGGTGGACCGTCAAAAGGTCCGCGCGGAACACAGCGTATTCGGTAATTAAGTTCTAGCGCGATTTATCTGTCGCGCGCTTTCCGGTCGAAACTTCCGGCTCATACGCGAACGCCTGTTCGCAGGCACCAATCTGCGCGTACGCAAACACACACGGCTGCACGTGGCGTTGCAGCACTTAAGATGGTCTTAAGCTTGTGTACGTAGAGTCGGAAGTCCACGCATTCGGGTCGCTGCAAAGCGGCCCATTTTTTTTGCACTGCGTTTTTCCGCTGCGCTTTTCTGCTGCGTTCTGCCCCATGTTTTTGCGCTGCGTTCTGCGCGCCGCGATGCAGCAGCGAATTCGGTACCGAAGCCAAAGTACCGTTCATTCGCAGCCCGATGTTCTTCCGCTTCCGCCCGCTCCATTTCCCTGAGTTCGATGGGTCTTTCGAGGTCGCTCGATGCGAGCCGCGACGCTATACTTGCGCCCCCCGTCCATCGATCCGATCCCCCGACACATGAAGAAGTGGCTTGCCAGTCTGTTATTCGCCGTCGCCGCTCACGCGAGCGCGGCGCCTTCCTGCACCCAGCTCACGCCGAATGCGCAATGGCCCGTTCTCGCCAATCAGAAGATGGCGCCGAAAACGCGCCTGCTCTGCTATAGCGATTTCGCGGTGCTGCATTCGGGTATCACGCACGGTCCGCTGTGGTCCGCCGAGCATCTGACGCGCGATCATATCGAAGCGGCCAAAGAGATGGTCCGCACGAACAAGTTCTTCGAAGACGCGCGTTTGCCCGACGGCGAAGGCGCGACGCTCGCCGACTATAAGCGCAGCGGTTTCGATCGCGGCCATATGAGCCCGGCCGGCAATCGCTGGAACGAGCAGGCGATGGCGCAATCGTTCTCGCTTGCCAACGTCGTGCCGCAAGACCGTCAGAACAACCAACGATTGTGGTCGCGCATCGAAACCTCGGTACGCAAGATCGCGCTGTCCTACGGCGACACCTACGTCGTCACCGGTCCGATCTTCTCCGGTCAGCAGTTGCGGACGATCGGACCCACGCGCGTCTTCGTACCGACACAGTTATACAAGGTCGTCTATGTGCCGTCGCGACGGATGGCGTTCGCGGTCGTGGTCGATAATGTCTCGACCAACCGTTACGACATCCGGACGATTCACGAACTCGAAGCGGTATCGGGCATCCGTTTTCCGGGCATTCCGGAGAACCTCAAGGACCAGCGGCCAGGAGGACTGAAAGGTGTTTAAACCCTATTCGAACGATGACGACGTGCTCAACATTCAGGGCGACGCGCTCACGCTGAGCAACGGCACCACGCGCGTCGTGCTGAACGGCACGCTGGAATTGACGCGCGATCAGCGCGGGCTGAAGGCGGCGCTCGCGCTGAAGGAAGCGGTCGATGCGATCGTCGCAAATCTGCAGGCGGAGGCAAGCTTGCCGGCGAAAGTGAAGGACGAGCCGGATGCGAAACCGGGTGTGGTGCAAAATCCGTTTCAATGATGCCGGCGGTGTTCACCACGCTTTAGAATACGCTGCGAACGGGACGGAATTAAAGAAGGAATTGACATGGGACGCGCAACCAGAATTCTTTTTGTAATCGCACTGATCGTATTCCTGGCGTGCCTCGTGATTGGATTCCGCACTTTCGTATGGCACGGAGTTAACTACGAATTTGCTCCGAAATCGGTAACCATGTAACTGATGCACATATCGCGCTGAATGCAAAGCATCGTCAAAAGGCGGGAGAACTTTTCTTCCGCCTTTTCTTTTGCGCTCTTTTCCGTTGCGCTTCTCTCTTCTCGCTCTTCCTGGCACCACCCGCTAAAACCGGCATTCCGACTTGTATCAGCGACGATGCACCCGTTACGTTTTGTCACCACGGCAGCGTCAACTACGGTATTCGGCCCTACGTTAAACCGGCAGCGCTGAAATGATTCAGCCGCGACACAAGAATCCACCGGTTCAACCAAGGAGTCACATCATGAAGACGCTTTTCGCCGCTCTCGCTTCCGCCCTGCTCGTGTCGACCGCCTTTGCTCAAACGGCCGCACCGTCGACGACGCCATCGGCACAACCCGCGCAAGCCACGCAAACGCAGCCCGCCGCTCAGGCGAATCTGAAGGCGAGCACCGCCGTGCAAACCGGCGCCACCGGCGAAAACGCAACCGCGACGAAAGCGCCCGCGCAGGCCACCTCGAAGTCGCATGTGAAAAAGACCGCCACCCATACGAAGAAGGCCCACAAGTCGAGCAAGAAGAACGCCGTGGAAACGAGCGCCGCCAAGACTAAAACGGAGAGCGCGAAAGAGACCACCAATGCCGCGGCCAAAGCCGACGGCGCACAAACCGGCACGGCAAAAACGCAATAACACGTGATCGGTTCCGGCGCTTACCGGCCACGCCAATGTCGTTGCAATAGAAGCTGATCGAAGCGGGCTGTGCCGTTCAGGGAGGGCGAGTCGCATGACTCGCCTTTTTTCATGCGAGCCGCGCCGGCTACGAAGCCGCACCCGCTTCGTTCGCCAATGCGCGCAGCTTGTCCGCATCGACGATCTCGATCTCCGCATAGCCGAGCTTCAACGCGCCTTGCGTCTCGAAGTGCTTGAGCACCTGATTGATCGTCTGACGCGACAACGCGAGCATCATCGCGAGGTCTTCCTGCGGGACCCGGAGCACGCGGCGCAACGCGTGGGCTTCGCCGTAACCGCCCGCCATCAGCAACAGACGGCGCGCCACGCGCGGCGCGGCAGGCAGCAGCGCCGCCTCTTCGATCGCCTCGAATGCGAGACGCAGCTTGTGCGTGAGCAGCAGTCCGAACACATGCCAGTAAGCCGGCGTGCGCTCGAGCAACGCGGCGAGCGCCGCGCGCGGCACATGTAGCAGTTCGGAGTCGCGCTCGGCATAGGCGTCGTGCGTGCGCGGCCGGGCGTCGAACAGCGCGATCTCGCCGAACCAGTTCACCGGTTCGATCACCGCGAGCAACGCTTCCTTGCCCGTCGAACTCGCCGCGCCGATTCTCACGAGGCCGTCGAGCACGCAGTAGAGCCCGTCGTCGGCATCGCCGCGCGTAAAGAGCCGTTGACCGGCAGCGAGGCATTCGATACGCCCCGCCTCGATCAACTGCCGCCGCATATCAGCGGGCGCCGCGCGAAACCATGCGCTACGCTCAAGCAGCTCGGCAAGCTCGTTCGATGAAAAACGCTCAGTCATGGGACAGCATCCGTGCGCGATTGTCGCCGATTGTCGGCTACCCGATGGTTTCAAATTCCGCTGCCCGCGATTATGCTGACTTTGACACAGGAGCGGCACTCATGAGAACGCTGACGCAGCAGCTCACGCAATACGCGGCCTATCATCGCGACCGGCGCAATATCGCCACGCACTTCGTCGGCATTCCGCTGATCGTGCTCGCGCTCGCCGTGCTGCTGAGCCGCCCCGCTTTCGGCGCCGGCATGTTCCCGGTCACGTTGTCGCCGGCCTGGCTGTTGTTCGTCGCGGCCACTGTCTACTACCTCGCGCTCGACGTGCCGCTCGGCGTGATGATGGCCTGCGTGTCGGCGCTGTGCGTCGCGTTCGGCGCGTGGCTCGCCGCGCAATCGACACTGGTGTGGCTCGCCGCCGGCATCGGTCTGTTCGTGATCGGCTGGGTGTTCCAGTTCGTCGGCCACGTCGCGTACGAACACCGCAAACCCGCCTTCGTCGACGACGTAATCGGCCTGCTGATCGGACCGCTCTTCGTGCTCGCCGAAGCGCTGTTCGGCTTCGGCTGGCGTCCCGAGTTGCGCGCGGCGATCGACGCGCAGGCCGGTCCGACGCGCGGCGCGGCCGGGCGCGCCGAAGCGCATCGCTGAGCGCTCATCGCACCGGCCGTATAGGGCGCGACTCGCCGATCAGTCCGGCGCGAAGCGGATCAGTCTCACGCTATGCAGCGCGGCCAACGCGACCGAAAACCAGATCGGCACATACGTCGCCAGTTGCGTCGAAGTGAGCGTTTCGCGCAGCAGCGTAATCGACACGAACACGAGCAGCACGGGCTCGACGTAGCCAAGAATGCCGAACAGCGCAAGCGGCAAAAGACGGCTCGCCTTCAGATACGAGGCAAGCGCCAGCGTGCTCAGCGCGCCGAGGCCCGGCAGCAGCAGCCCCCACATCGCCGCGCGGCCGGCAACCGCCTGCAGCGAGCCGCCGCTGATGACGAACGCGATAGCGACCGGCACCAGCAACGCCACCTCGACGGTAAACATCGCGAGCGAATCCTGGTTGATCCTGCGACGCAGCACGAAGTACGGCGGATAACCGAGCGCGACGATCAGCGTCGGCCATGAAAACGCGCCTGTCGCCCATAGTTCGTGGCCGACGCCCACGGCCGCGCACGCGACGGCGAGCCACTGCAATGCATCGAGCCGTTCGTGATAATAAAAACGGCCGACCAGCACCATCACGAGCGGCAGCAGAAAATAGCCGAGCGAGACTTCGAGCATCCGTCCATGCAGCGGCGCCCATAGAAATAGCCACTGCTGCACGCCGAGCAAGGCCGCGCTCACGATCATCACGGCGCCGAGCTTCGGCTCGGTCATCATGCGGCAAAGAAGCTGGCGCAGAATCGGCAGACGCTTGCGCACCGCGACGAGCAGCAACGCGCCCGGCGCGGTCCATATGATGCGCCACGCGAAAATGTCGAGCCCGGTGAGCGGCGCAAGCAGCGTCGCGTAAGCAGACAGTAAGGCGAACAACGCGGACGCGCCGACCGAGAGCGCAATCCCGCGCCTGACGTCCTGGTGGTTGGGGTTCATCGCGCGGTCCGGCGGACGTCGCGCGCCAGCGCTACGGCTGAGGGCGTGTGGGCTGGCGGCGCGGTGTGGGGACGCGCGGCATTCGTTGTTGTCATTGGAACTGAAGTCTCGCAAGCAGGCAGCCCCGCGTTTCATGCGGCAGACGCTGCGTTTTTGTTCTGGATCGACGGCACAAGCCGGCATTCTAGACGGGTTATCGGCCAGCGGGGTCGGCGCTTTTTCGCCAACGAGCTGCAATTTGTCCGTGCGCATCGCGTGTCGATGCACTAGAACATAACTTCATGCGCCGCCACGGACGCACCCGGTTGCGCGGCAAGCGCCGCTCAACTCGCGTACGATTCCGGTTCAATCCCGGCTCGAGCGCGAATCTTGCTACGAAGCTTTGCACGTCGTTCGCGACCGCACGAGCAGCACTCACGAGCCGGGCCGGCCCATGCAGCCCCGCATGCTGTCGCGGGCACCGTCCGCAGACCGCCGCGCGGACCGCGCCCGCGCTTCTCGCCCGCGGCATGCGTCAACCGCGTTTCAGCGCGCATGCCACCCCGGCCAGCAATCCCGCTCAACGAATGTGACTACTGGAGCCAGCATGACCCAGCCAGCCCTATCGCTCAGCCACTCGCCCTCCGACCTGCGCGCCGCCTTCGCCGCCGACGTGCGCGCCGGACTCACCCACGCGCCGCAAAAAGAACTGCCGTCGAAGTATCTGTACGACGAAGTGGGCTCCGCGCTTTTTGAAGTGATTACCGTATTGCCCGAATACGGCGTGACACGCGCCGAGGAACGGCTGCTCACGAAGCACGCAGCCGAGATCGTCGAGCATTTGCCGCACGACGTGACCGTCGCCGAACTCGGCAGCGGCAGCGGCCGCAAAACGCGGCGCATCCTCGAAGCGCTGTGTAAAAAACGCCCTACTTCTTACTGCCCGATTGAAATTTCGCGCAGCGCGTTGCAGTTATGCCGGCGCGAACTCGGCGACATCGAGCGGATTTCGATCGTCGGCTACGAGCGCGACTATCTGGCCGGTCTTGCCGAAGTGAGCAAGCAGCGCAAGGACGGCGAGCGCTTACTCGTGCTGTTTCTCGGCAGCACGATCGGTAATTTCGGCAGACTCGCGGCCACGCGTTTTCTGCGCGATATCCGCAATATGCTCGCGCCCGGCGACGCCTTGCTGCTCGGCACCGACCTCATCAAGCCGACGCCGAAGCTGATCGCCGCCTACGACGATGCGGTCGGCGTAACGGCCTCGTTCAATCTGAATCTGCTCGCGCGCATCAATCGCGAGCTCGACGGCGACTTCCCGCTCGATGCGTTCGAGCACGTCGCGCGCTTCAACCCGGACGCGCGCAGCATCGAGATGCATCTGCGTGCGAAGCGCGATCTCACCGCGCACGTGCGCGCCGCGCAATTGACGGTGTCGCTGAAGGCTGGCGAAACGATCTGGACCGAGAGCAGCCACAAATATCGCGCGGAAGAACTGCCCGCGATCGCCGACGGCGCCGGCTTCGTGTGCAGTCATCAGTGGGTCGAGCAGGAGTGGGGATTCGCGGAGAGTCTGCTGGTGGCACGCCCTGCCTCACTCACGCATACATAAAGGCAGGATGACGAAAACGGCGCGCCGGCCGCTGGATGGCGCGCCGTTTTTTTACGTGGCGCTCAATGCTGCTCGAAGCGCTCGTAGCGTTTGTCCGTCGTGCGTTCCTCGCCGCTCACTTCGCTCACGCGCGCCGCCGGCGGTCCGTGACGCAGCCACGACAGCATGCGGTCGATCTGATTGGCCGATCCCTGCAACATCGCTTCGACGGAGCCGTCGTCGAGATTCGCGACCCATCCCTTGATGCCAAACGCGTGCGCCTGGCGCACCGTCGCGTGGCGAAAACCGACGCCCTGCACGGTGCCGCGCACCCGCACGTAATACGTTTCGATCCGCTCATCCAGATCCGGGGCCATGCCGCTCTCTCCTTTTAATGCATCGCAGTCTTTCAAGCCGGCATTCTAGTCGCCTCGCGGCGCGCGTGCCCGAGAACGCCCATCCCGCTCACGCGCCACGTACAATCCGTCGACCTTCATGCAGGAAACGGAAACAGAATGACCGAACAGAATCGCGATCTCGTGCTTGTGACCGGTGCGTCCGGCTTCGTCGGCTCGTCGGTGGCGCGTACCGCGCAAAGCAAGGGCTTTCGCGTGCGCGTGCTGGTGCGCGCGACGAGTCCGCGCCAGAACGTCGAATCGCTCGATGCGGAAATCGTGGTCGGCGACATGCGCGACGAAACGTCGATGCGCAACGCGCTGCGCGGCGTGCGCTATCTGCTGCACGTGGCCGCCGATTACCGGCTGTGGGCGCCGGACCCGGGCGAGATCGAGCGCGCGAATCTCGAAGGCACCGAAGCGACGATGCGCGCGGCGCTCAAGGAAGGCGTCGAGCGCATCGTCTACACGAGCAGCGTCGCAACGCTGAAGGTGACGAGTTCGGGCCAGTCCGCCGACGAAACCTCGCCGCTCACGGCCGCGCAGGCAATCGGCGTGTACAAGCGCAGCAAGGTGCTCGCCGAGCGCGCGGTCGAGCGCATGATCGCCGAGGACGGCCTGCCCGCCGTGATCGTCAATCCGTCCACGCCGATCGGCCCGCGCGACGTGAAGCCGACGCCGACCGGCCGCATCATCCTGGAAGCGGCGCTCGGCAAGATTCCGGCGTTCGTCGATACGGGCCTGAACCTCGTGCACGTCGACGACGTCGCGGCCGGCCACTTCCTCGCGCTCGAACGCGGCAAGATCGGCGAGCGCTACATTCTCGGCGGCGAGAACCTGCCGCTGCAGCAGATGCTCGCCGACATCGCCGCGCTGACCGGCCGCAAGGCGCCGACGCTGAGCCTGCCGCGCTGGCCGCTGTATCCGCTCGCGATGGGCGCGGAAGCGGTCGCCAAATTCACGAAGCGCGAACCGTTCGTGACCGTCGACGGGCTGAAAATGTCGAAGAACAAGATGTATTTCAGCTCGGCGAAGGCGGAGCGCGAGCTCGGCTATCGCGCGCGGCCGTATCGCGAGGGTCTTGCCGATGCGCTCGAATGGTTCCGGCAGGCGGGGTATCTGAAGGGCTGATGAAGGGCTGAGTCCCGCTTGCGCGCGGGCGTAAGCATTTTGTTACAAGTCCCGCACCCGCGACGGGTCCAAGCCCGCGCGCAGCAGGTAAAATCGCGGGTCTTATCAGAGAAACCTCGCATGAATCTTCACGAACAGCTCGGCGTGCTGGAAGTGGGCGTCGATCAGCTCATTCAGGCTGTCGTGGCCAGGCAGGCCGACAACACTCCCGAGACACCCGCGCAGACCGCGGCATCGCAAGCGGCAGCAAATGCAGAGGCGACCGAGACGGCGCCGGACGCTGTGGCCGGCGCGCCCGCCAACGAAGCCGCTGAACCCGCCGCCCCGCCCGCGGGCACTCCGGCGGATGCGGCCGCCCCGCAATTCCAGCCGACGCTTGCAATCAACCGCCCCGCGCGCGACGAAATCACGATGACGATCGGCAATCAGACGGTCGCACTGCGTCCGGACCAGATCGGCCGGCTGATCGAGGAACTGTCGAATGCGCGCGCCTCGATGACACCCGAACAGCCGCAGGGCATTCCGCCGGGCTGGCAGTTCGTGTCGACGAAAAATCCGGTCATGGCGGTGCAGAAGCAGTCGAACGGCGACCGCCTGCTCGTGATGCGCCATACCGGCCACGGCTGGGTGCCGTTCACGTTCTCGCCGGACGTGGTGATCCAGATGTACATGATGCTCACGAACGCATGACGCGCAGTACCTGACGAAAAGCGCGTGAGGCAAGCGAAACGCCGAGCGCAAAAAAAGCGGCTTGATGAAGCCGCTTTTTTTATGCCTGCGCGCATCTCCCGAAGCAAACCACCGTCAGGCACCGTCAATCGCCGGCCTTCAACGCTCCTGCACGGGCGCCTGCACGCGCGCCTTCCACTGCCCGCCCTTGCCGCGCCAGTAGCGCACCGCCGACGCGAACGTCGCGCCGACATAGAACAGCGCCACCAGCGGCAGAAACGGCGCCCACAACGGCGAGCGGCGATAGTAGGCGAGCATCGGCGCATACGCGCAGCACATCGCTGCCCACGCGAGCCATGCGGGCCAGCCGAGCGGCCCGAGCACGAGCGCGGCGACCGGCGGCAGCAGATAGATGATCGCCATGCCGGCGAGCGTGCCCGCGAGCAGCAGCGGCGAATAGCGCAATTGCGTGAAGGCCGTGCGCGCAATCATGTTCCAGATCTCGCGCCAGCTATCGTACGGACGCAGCGACACGCTCTTCGCGGCCACGTCGAGCCGGATCGGATGACGCCCCGTGCCGCGATGCTTGATGCGCGCGGCGAGGCTGCAATCGTCGATCAATTCGGCGCGGATCGACTCGATGCCGCCCGCTTCCTCGAGCGCCGCGCGGCGCACCAGCATGCAGCCGCCGGCGGCCGCCGCGGTACGGTTGCGCGGATTGTTGACCCACGCGAACGGATAGAGCTTCGCGAAGAAAAACACGAAAGCCGGAATCAGCGCTTTTTCCCAGAACGAATCGCAGCGCAGCCGCACCATCAGCGAGACGAGGTCGCGCTTTTCCGCGTCGGCACGCGCAACGAGCTGCACGAGCGCATCGGTGGGATGGCCGATGTCGGCGTCGGTCAGCAGCAGGTAGTCAGCCGGCAGGCCGAGCGCGCGCACCGCCTCGATGCCCTGCGATTGCGCCCACACCTTGCCGGACCAGCCCGGCGGCAGCGGCTTCGCGCCCAGCACCGTGAGGCGCTCCGGGCATTGCAGGGCGAGCGCGGCGGCCCGCGCGGCGTCGGCGGTGCCGTCGGTGCTGTGATCGTCGACGACGATCACGTGAAACGCGCCGCGATAGTCGTGCTTGAGCAGCGACGTCACCGCCTCGGCGATCACGTCGACCTCATTGCGCGCCGGCACCACGGCCGCGACCGCCGGCCATGCGTCGCGAGATCGGAAAAGCGCCGCT
>NZ_JAAGPS010000255.1:0-3260 GCF_017105025.1 Paraburkholderia sp. Ac-20336
TGGCCTCGCCGCTCAGGCGCCAGGCGAGCAGGAGCGCGCCGCCCATGACGACGATCAGAAAGGCCATCGTGTTGAACTTGCGCATCGCGGTCAGAACTGGAAATAGAGAAACGGGACCACGGTGCGTCCTTGCAGCACGCACACCGAGACCAGCCACAGCGGCACCGCCAGATAGCGCAGCAGCGCATGGCCGCGCGCGTGCCCCGCCGGCCAGGCGGCGGGCAGATAGACGAGCGCGATGCCGCCCAGCAGACAGGCGAGCTGGTTGGGCCGCAACGCGGCGGCGAACGCGCTCGACATCGCCCAGCCATGCGCGCCGCCGAGCGCCGCCAGCATCGTCGACACTTCGCCCCAACTGTCGGCGCGAAACAGCAGCCAGCCCGCCATCACGAACAGCAGCGTGACGGCATGGCCCGCCCAGAACGGCAGCGCCGGCCCGCGGCGCGCGCGCCACAGCCGTTCGGCCGCGAGACCCGCGCCATGCCACAGGCCCCACACCATGAAGGTCCAGCTCGCGCCATGCCACAGGCCGCCGAGCGCCATCGTAACCAGCAGATTCACGCAGCCGCGCGGCAGGCTTTGGCGACTGCCACCGAGCGGAATGTACAGATAGTCGCGCAGCCAGCTCGACAGGCTGATATGCCAGCGCCGCCAGAACGCCGAGAGCGAGCCGGCCAGATAAGGCGCGTCGAAATTCTCGGGAAAGCGCAGCCCCACCATCAGGCCGAGGCCGATCGCCATGCTGCTGTAGGCGCAGAAGTCGAAATACAGCTGCAACGCATAGGCGAGCACCGTCAGCGCGGCGTCGGCCGCGCTCGGCGACATCAGCTGATAACCGCTCGTCACGAGCGGCGCCAGCGTGTCCGCGAGCAGGATCTTCTGCGCGAAGCCGAGCATGAACCGCTCGACGCCGACCGCGAACTCCGCGGCGTGAAACGCGCGCCGGCGCAACCGCTCGGCCACCCATTCGTAGCGGACGACGGGCCCCGCCACGAGGTGGCCGAACATCGACTGATAGGTCGCATAGCTAACGAAGCTCGGCTCGGCGGCGACGGTGCCGCGATAGACATCGACCGCATACGAAATCGCGCCGAACACGAAGAACGAGAGCCCGATCGGCAGCACGACGGCCTGCCATGCGCCGGTCGGCACGCCGATCGAGCGCGCCGTGTCATGCAGCAGGTTCGCGTACTTGAACCAGACGAGCGCGAGCAGCGGCCACGCGATACCGGCGAGCAGCGCCCAGCGCCGTTGCCGTGCCCCGGCGCGCTGTATCAGCAAACCCGTGCCCCACGACCAGACCGCGATCGAGACGATCAGCGGCAGGAAGTCGGGACGCCACCACGCATAGAAAATCCAGCTGAATCCGAGCAGCGTCAGATTGCGCCAGCGCGCACCGACGAGCGCATAGGCCAGCAGGAAGAGCGGCAGGAAAACGAACAGGAAGCTGATGCTCGCGAAGACCATAGGCGTGCGGGCCGGCGCTCAGTGGCCGGCCGAGTACGGCTCGGTGGCGTCGGTCTGGATCACGAGGCGCGGCGCGGCGGCCGCGCCGAGCAGAAACACGCTCGCATGATCGCCCGACTTCAGCGTGGGCAGCGCCACCGGCGCCGTGCTTCCGCTCGCCTCGCAGCGCCCTTGCAGCCGAGCCTGCACGGGATTGATGACGCGCTTGCGGGTGTCGCCGCTCGTCACGCGATCGAACACCGTCGCGCCGTTCTCGATCGCGAGCGCGCCGTTGCAGTCCGGCGCGAGGTTGTAGAAGCGCAGTTCCGCCTTCAGGTCGTCGCGCCCGTCGCTGGCGTCGGCGATCAGCTTCGGCTGGCCCGCCGCCGTCAGCACCACCGTGTTGAAGGTGCCCGGCTTGACGTCGAAGCGCCCGAGCGCGTGCCCGTCGGCCTTGATCTCGACGCCGGCGGCGGCATCGACGACCCGGTAATCGGTGCTCACCCTGCACTTCGGATCGAGCGTGTCGCGCTTGCCCGCAAACTCGACGCTGACGGCCTTCGCCGACGGATTCACCACGCGCAGGTAGCTGGAGCCGGCCGGCGCCTGCGGCGCATAGAGCCGCGCGATCTCCTGGGCGGACGCGGCCGACCCCCAGGCCAGCGCGAGTGCGCCCGCGAAAAGCGCCGCGGCCATGACGGCCATAGCGGCGCCAGTCTTCGGGCGGCGTGCGCCCGCGGACAATGTAGGGTTCTTGACCATCATCGAGTTATCCCCGTTTCGTTCAGTAGTTGAAGACGCTGCGAATGAACCAGCCCTTCGCGCGTTCGTCGCCGGCCACGCGCAGGCGGTATTGCACCGACAGGTCCAGGTACGAGCGCGGCGCATGATAGCGGTCCTCGCGCAGCCAGGTGCGCAGGTTGAGGCCGACGCCCGCGCCGACGGCCCACGGTCTCGTGTAGACGTTGTTGTAGTCCGCCGCGGCCACGGCGTGCGGCGTCAGCATCGTGTGGCCGAGCCACGTATCGGGCAGGCGGAAGCTGCGGCCCGCGTCGAGTTCCGACGTGAGATAGCGCGTGTTCGCGACGAGGTAGTAGCCGGTCTCGGCATAGAGCTGGACGTTGTTCCAGCTCGGCTTGTCGACGCGCAGGTCGCCGCCCGTGCCCCACGAGTAGCCGAGCCGCGCGAGCCAGTCGCTTTGCGCCGCCGAGCCGATCGCCTGCTGCCGCTCGAAGGCGGCCACGATGTTTTGCGAGGCAAACGGCTTCCAGCGCACGCCGAAGGCGGAGAGCAGGCTCGGCCAGCCGGTCGGCGAGGTGCCGGTGAAGCTGTCGCCCGTCACCGTGTCGGTGGACGTGGTCGGCGCGCTATACGGCGTGCCGATGAGCCGCGCATAGAGATCGACCCAGGTGCCGTTGCGCTCGAGCGCGGCCGGCCGCCACCAGGCCTCGGCGCCGATCTGCAGGTTGTCGCCGACCAGCGCCGACTGGTTCTGGCCCGCCTGCATGTTGTTGCTGCCGCGATAGGTCAGCGCCACATAGGCGCCCCAGCGGCGCTCCAGCTCGGACACCGCGCGGCGCGTCTCGTAGAGGCTTTGCGGCGTGAGGTCGAGCGCGCCGGCATCGGCGGCGTCGATGGCGCGCCGGAAATAGCCGGCCGCGAGCGGACGCTGGTCGGCATTGACGGCCGTGAAGGCCGCATCGCGCAGCGCCGTTGCGGGCAGCTTGCCGGCCGCGTCGAGCGCGCCGAACGCCTGGGCCAGATCGGAAGAGCGTCGTGTAGGTGAAGAGTGTGAATGGTGGTGTAAGACTCGT
>NZ_JAAGPS010000256.1:0-2984 GCF_017105025.1 Paraburkholderia sp. Ac-20336
ACGTGCGGCCGTCGACGACGCGCACGTCGTCCGCGGCATTCGCGCGGGTCAGCCGGAATACCCGCACCGAGGTCGGCGTGCGCGTATTCGCAGCGCGCTCGAAGCTGTCGGCCGCCGCGCCGAGGCGCTCGACGTAGCTCGCGGGCCCCGTTACGTCGACGGTGTGCGCAGCGGCGTCGATCGACAACGGAAAATGCGCATCGGTGAGCCCCGCGCGCGTGAGCGCGGTAACGAGCGCGTCGGGCGCCAGCGCGTGCGGCCGCAACGCGACCGACTGCTGCGCATTCACCGGCGAGACTCGCAGCGCGACGCCGTTGTAGTACCAGACGAAACCGTAAGTACGGCCGAGCGTATCGAGAAACCTTGCCGGCGCCATCGAGAAACGTCCGTCGACCGCGCCCGGCACCTCGCCGTCGACGACGACGCGCAGATGCTGAAGCGAGGCGAACGCGTCGAGCACGCTGGCGACGCTGCCGCCGGTCGCGACGTAGTCGAAGTTGTCGCTGGCCCAGACGACGGGCGCGGCGTGCGCGCGCGGCATCGGCAGCGCGGCGATCAGCACCGCTGCGGCGCACGCGATAAGCGGCCGGCGCGGCACCGGCCGGAACGGCAAGGGCAGCCTCATCGGGCCTCCGCGTCGGCTGAGTCGTTGGACGAATTCTCGGCGCGCGGCGCCTCGGCCTCGGGTTTCAGCGTCAGCCGGTAGCCGGTCGCGTAGACCGACTGCACGCTCCAGCCGACGCCGGCCGCCTTCAGGCTCGCGCGCAGCCGGCTCACGTACATGTCGACCGAGCGGCTCTGCACCGCCGCGTCCCAGCCCCAGACCACGCTCATCAGATCCTGCCGCAGCACGACGGCGCCCATGTGCCGCGCCAGATGCCAGAGGATGTCGAACTCCTTGGTGCCGAGCTTGTGCGCGGCGCCGCCGACCACGAGCGAGCGCGCCGGCTGGTCGAGCGCCGCGTCCTCGACGAACATCCGGCGGCTGTCGACGTTCATCGGCGCGAAGCGGCGCAGCAGCGCGCGCATGCGGGCGAGCAGCACCTGCCGGTCGTACGGCTTGACGAGATAGTCGTCCGCGCCGGCGTCGAGAATCTCGACGATGTCCGACTCGGCCGAATGCACGGTCTGGAAGATCACCGGCATCGTCGATTGCGAGCGGCTGCGGATCTTGTGCAGCAGCCGGTCGCCGTTGACGCCCGGCAGATCCCAGTCGAGGATCGCCAGATCGGCCCAGTTGTCGGCGAGGAACTGCTGGGCCTCGAGTCCGTTGTGGAAGGCGTCGATGTGATAGCCCTCGCTTTTCAGCCAGGCATTGACGAGCGCGTGATGCGCGACGTCGTCCTCGACGAACAGAATGCGAATTGGTTTTCCTGCAAGCGATTTCATGATCCAGCCTTAGATTGACCGCGCTTCCGTCAGACGGCACGGTTCGCGCGTAATGCCCGGTCCGCGTCGACGAGCGACGTCGACAACGACGGCGCCGCGGCGGGATTCAGGCACGGCAGGCGCAGCACGAACAGCGTGCCGCCCCGGCCGTTCAGTTCGGCGTACAGCGTGCCGCCATGCACCGCAACGATCTGCACAGCGAGTTTCAGCCCGAGGCCGAAACCCGTGGCCGATTTCTTGCCGAACTTCTCGAAATCGGTCAGCCGCTCGTCTTCGGGCAACCCGGGCAGCCCGCCCGCGTGATCGTCGACGAGCACTTCGACGAATCCGCCGTCGTGGCGCAGCGACACCGTCACGGCCTCGCCGCGCGGCGAAGCGCGCACCGCGTTGTCGATCACGTTCTGGATCGCGCGGGCCACGAAGTTGCGCATCCCGTTGACCCAGACGGGCGCATTGTCGGGCAGCCACAGATGCAGCGCCACGCCGCAATACACTGCCGTCACTTCGAGCTGCGAAATCATCTGGCGCAGCGTCGCGCGCAGGTCGAAGCGGCGGAAGTCGCGCGCCTGCAAATGCTCGGTGACCGAGGAGAAGATGAACTGCTCGCCGAGCGACAGCACGTAGCGCGCGAGCTGCGTGATCCGCTGCATGCCGCCGCAGCGCTCGAACGCTTCCGGATCGCTCGCGTCGAGCTGTGTCAGCGCGCTGATCGAATTGAGCGGCGAGCGCAGGTCGTGCAGCAGGAAGCGCAGCGACGTCGCGCGTTCGTCGAGCGAGCGCGCGAACGGCGTCACGTCGGTCACCGCGATCACCGCGCCCGCGCCAGGCAGCGGTGCCCCCGCCTGCAGCCACAGCGTCGCCTCGCCGGCGCGCACTTCGCGGCCCGCTTCCAGATCGCGCGGCAGCGGCACGTCGTCGAAGCCGAAGTGCTCGGCCAGCGCGACCGCGAAATCGACGCCAGGCGGCAGCGCCATCTCGAGCATCGCGAGCGCGCGCGCGTTGGCATCGAGCACCGCGCCCGCGGCGTCGAGCGCGACGACGCCGCACGGCAGCGCATCGAGCATCGCGCGCAGGCGCGCGGCGTCCTCGTCCTCGTGCGCGCGCCCGGGGCTCGTCACGCGGGCCCCTGCTCGTCGCCCGCGTCGGGCGCGCCCGGAGAAATCACGCGCGGCGTCAGCAGGAACAGCCGCTCCATATGGCTGTTCTGCCGCGTGTGAGTGCGGAACAGCGCGCCGATCAGCGGGATCTTCGAGAGCCCCGGCACGCCGGTGACGCCGGTCGAGTCGTCGTAGGCGCGATAGCCCGCGATCAGGAGCGCCTGCCCTTCGTCGATGAACGCCTGCGTGTCGATCGTGCTGTTCGTGACGGTCGGCAGGTTGCCGACGAGCTGCTGCGTATTCACCTGGCCGTCCTGGATCGCGACGTCGAGCTTGATGCGCGTGCGCCCGTCCTCGTCGACGACCATCGGCAGCACGCGCAGCGATACGCCCGCCGAAATGCTGTACAGATCACCCGAGGTGTAGCCCGTGACCGGCACGAAGAACTGCGTCTGGTTGTCCATCACCGCTTCGATGTTGTTCAGCGTGACGACCTTC
>NZ_JAAGPS010000257.1:0-237 GCF_017105025.1 Paraburkholderia sp. Ac-20336
ACAGGAGACTGGACTGAAGGTGCAGCACTACTGTAACGTAGACGCGGTACCATGCAGGTACAGCAAACTCACGCAGATGAAGCGACAGCACAAAGACAATGTCGCTGGACGCCTCGCCCCACCACAACAACGATCTCCAACGCTACCTGATGACGACATGCAGCTGCCACGCGCACGCGGCGAAAATGGACCTCCATCATACTAACCGCCTGCATAACAAAGAATGGTTTTTTTTTT
>NZ_JAAGPS010000258.1:0-2698 GCF_017105025.1 Paraburkholderia sp. Ac-20336
TGAGCGCCACGTGCCCATCTGTCCGGCGATATAGCTCGCATGCAGGCCGAGCAGGCCCGGAATGCCCGGCTGCGTGCCGGTCATGCGCGCGCCGTGACAGGCGATGCAGGCCGGTATCTTGCGCGCCGGGTCGCCGTGCCGCACGAGCCGCTCGCCCGCGGCGAGCACCTCGGGCGATACGTTGCCGTGATCGGCCTCGGGATAGGGCGGTTGCAGATCGGCGAAATACTGGCTGATCTTGCGCAGATAGTCGTCGGGCAGAAACGCGAGCAGATAGCCCATCGGCGGATAGGTACGGCCGCCGTCGCGAAACGCGGTGAGCTGGTTGAACAGATAGTCGGCGGGCTTGCCCGCGATGCGCGGAAAGTAGTCGTTGTTCAGGCCCTGGCCCTGCACGCCGTGGCACGAGGTGCAGGCGCGCACGCGCTCGTCCATCGCCGAGGGCATCGCGCCGGGCACGCCGGGCACCTCGGCGGCCGCGAGCGACGCACCGCTGCCGAGCGCGTACAGCAGAAATAGCAGAACTGAAGATCCGATGGTTCTACGATGCACGCGAGGCCTCGTCAGGGGAACGTTCTTTTCTCACGATCGATTTTTCATACGCGTTCGCGGGCTCTCAGGCGAATCCGGCCGGCGGCGCATGACGGACCATCGTGTGTTTCCTGCCCGTTGTTTTAAGGACTGCTTGAACAGCGAGGCGGAACCGGTTTGTTTGGCATCGCGAAGTATCGATTCGCGATGGCGATGCACTTGCATGGCGACAACGATGATGCACGCTGAATACACCGAGGACGGCTGCTGCCGCACTGAGCATGAGCAACGCATTCAAACGGCTGCGTGGAGTCGGGCCAGGACAGCGCGCACAGGTTGCAGCAATTCAACCGGAGCGTCAATCGCAACGGCCGACGCTTCGACGGATTCTTGAGCTAGATCAAACCATGCTATGCACGATGCAACGCAATTTCAATGTGCGGGCGCACAGCGTCGCTTGGGCGATGCGGGTTGGTATGCGAATGCGATCGTCCGATGTCGGCGCGTGACGTCTTATGCGAAGAGCCGCATCAGCGCCGTGCGCGCATTGCTGACCCGTTCGCTTTCGCCGGGCCGCCCCGGCATCAGATGAAACTCGACCGCGGGCAGCGCGGGCAAGCCCGTGTTGGCCGGGCAGGCCACCACGCCGTTGCCGGTCGACGATTCGTTCAGGCACGAGATGCCGAGCCCCGCCTTCAGCGCGAGTTGCAGACCCGCGACGCCCGAGGCCGAATGCGACACCACGTAGGCCACTTTGTGCTCGTCGAGCAGCTTGACGACGAAACGCTGCAACTGGCATGTCGACGGCAGCAGCACGAGGTGAAACGGCGCGGACGGTCGCGGCGCGGCATCGGCGGCGCTGACCCACAGCAGCTTTTCGCGCCGCACGACCGTGCTCGCCGGTGCGCCGCCGCGCGTGCGCGTCTGGCCGGTGACGAGCCGCGCCGACAACCCGATGTCGAACGAGGTGTGATCGTCGGCGCCGCTGTCGATCACCGCGCTCGGCTGCACCGTGACGTGCAGCCTCAGGCGCGGGTGCTGCTCGGAGAAGGCTTTCAGAATGCGCGCGATGTCGTGCGGCCGGTAATAGTCGGTGATCGCGATGCGCAGTTCGCCGTCGAGCGAGCGGCCCTGCAGGTCGTCGAATGTCGCTTCGCTCATTGCGATGATGCGCCGTGCATGATCGAGCAGCCGCTCGCCCGCAGGTGTCGTGCTGACGCCCTGCTTGCTGCGCACGAACAGCGGCTGGCCCGCGCGTTCCTCGAGCTTCTTCAACTGCTCGCTCACCGACGACTGCGACAGGAACACGCGTTCCGCGCCCGCCGACACGCTGCCCGATTCGGCGACGGCGACGAAAGTCCGCAACTGGGTGAGGTCGAATCCGCGCTGGCTCATGATTCGGTATTTCCGATGATGGCGATCTAATTTTCCGGCTTTTCCGATGGAAAGCCCAGCCGTAGGATACCTCTGAATTCTTTCGGAGGGTGGAATGGACAACGAATCTGTGGCGCCGCTGGGCGGTGCGGTCGAACGCGGCGCGAAGCATCGCTGGAAGGTGCTCGGCGTGGGCTTTGCCGCGAACGCGAGCTTTTCGGCGGCGTTCTCGGGCATTCCGACGACGGCGGTTTTTCTACGCTCGGGCTATCACCTCGGCAACGACGGGCTCGGTCTCGTGCTCGGCATGCTCGGCCTCGGCATTGCGGTCAGCGAGTTGCCGTGGGGGCTGTTGACCGACCGCTGGGGCGACCGCCGCGTGCTGCTGCTCGGCTTGCTGTCGACCGCGGCCGCGCTCGCCGGTCTTGCGCTATTCGTGTCGCCGGGCGGCGCGCAGGTGCCGGGCATGACGCCGCTCGCGCTTGGCCTGCTGCTCGTCGGCCTGCTCGGTGGCAGCGTCAACGGATCGAGCGGCCGCGCCGTGATGGCGTGGTTTCGCGAAGGCGAGCGTGGTCTCGCGATGAGCATCCGGCAGACGGCCGTGCCGGCCGGCGGCGGGCTCGGTGCATTGGTGCTGCCGGTGCTCGTGTCGCGCTGCGGTTTTGCGAGCGCGTATGCGGTGCTGGCGGTGGCGTGCGCGGTGACGGCGTGGTTTGCGTGGTGCTGGCTGCATGAGCCGGCGCATTTGCGCACTGAAGACGGGCAAAGGGCAGACGGCGCGAATGGAGCCAAC
>NZ_JAAGPS010000259.1:0-2975 GCF_017105025.1 Paraburkholderia sp. Ac-20336
CATGGGCCGGCTGATGCGGCTCGCCCGCCTCCGCGCCGTCGGGCACGTAAGCCGCGTCGAGCACCGCGCGTCCTTCGGCGATCGAGCGCATCATCGACGTGTTGCGGCGTACGCGGCGCAGCCAGCCGATCAGCCGCTCGTCGCGCGCCGCCATCGCCGCGCCCTTGCCGCCCGCGACATACAGCGCGTCGAAGCCGCGGTAATGACGCGCATCGAGCCCGTCGGTCCACACCCGCAAGCCGGACGACGCGGCCACCATGCCGCCGTCGACGGACAGAAACGACACGTCGTAGAGCCACGCACCCGAGCCCGACGTGGAGAGTTCGTTCGCGGCCTGGAAAACCTCGGCAATGACACCCGCGCCTTGCAGCGAGCAATCGTTGAACAGCAGAATTGCAATGCGGCGCACGCCTTTGTTCGGCGCATGCACCCAGCGCAGCATTGCGGACTCGAGACTTGCGCAGGTCATAGCCATCCTCTCAACGGAAAACGATCGACTTCACCTTCTATCGCCACCGGGAATACCCACTCGGTGCACTGGATCATAGCGACGGCTTCCAGCATTTAGCCGCCATGACCGAAAATGCGGACATGTTGGCGCATTAATGGGTGGCCGGTCTGTGCGATTCAGCACCTTGCCGAAGCAACCGCCATATCAATGAATTAATGCGGAATTCTGCATATGGCCGAATATGCATTCGCAAATGTTAGGGCAATTCGAAAATTGATTGCGTACGCCAGCGCACACTGCGCGCCTGCTCGAAAAGAGGCCTATTTTAATTTTATCCGACCTTTATTTCGTCTTATCCAGGTTTATCCTTGCCGGAAAACATTGTCTGAGAGTGCAATTCCCTCGACCGGCTTCCGAAGCCGCCGTGCCGCCGGAACGCCTGCGTTCTCCTGAAGATACCGGCCAGGCGGCGCAACGAAGCCAATTCCTCATCCAATTTAAATGCATTGGAAGGTGAATAGATTATTTAATTATTCTCCAATGAAAGCCTTGAATACACAAAACAACAATTAATGTTTCAGACATGAAACATTAAAATCGGATGGCGTTAGCCCGCCGACAATCGAAGGACCGGTGGCGGATTGTGTCGAGCGGAACCCGGTTCGATTCCGCCATGGAATTGCGGAAACGGACTAGGTCTTTTCCGCACGCGCCGGCGCGGCAAGTCAAGGCAAACCGCCGCGGTCTTGCGGCTTTCCGTGAGCACGGCATACGTGCGACCACGGTTTTCCAGCGGGCAAGCGCACATAAGCGTCAGGCGAGTACGGGTTACGATGCCGCAAAGACACGCTGGAGCCGTATAGATGAGTGGCCTGACATGGACCATGCTGATACTGGCCGCGTTGATTGGCGCGCTCCTGTTCGCGACGATCGGCGCGGTACTGTTCGCGCTGCTGCTCGCGAACGTATCGGGACGGCTCGAGCACGCCGATGAAACCCGTCGCGACGCCTAGCTTTTTTTCGCGGCGTCCGCACGAGCCTGGCGGAACCGTGCAACGCTGAATGGAACGCACGCCGCCGAGGCTGTTTCGCCGCGTCTCCCATGACGGGGCTCAATACACGCGATGAGCCCGCACATCGCGTTCGTCGCGCTTGCCCGCTATTTTCGGTGTCGCTATGCTCGCGAATGCGCCGACTGCGAGGCGCGCGGCCGGCGGCAAGTCGTCTCGCGCCGCTCGTCGAACCGCCGCACAAGCCGTAGAACGTACAAACACCGCTGACGACACGAGCGGCGCCGAGTTCAAGGAACCACCTCGATATCGGCACGCAACGACGAGCCCCCTCGTCGGCGCAATCGACACGCCCCATCAGAACAACCGTCCGGGAACCCGTCCATGTCCACCACGAGTCTCTTCTTCACCGCCGCGGGCGTCGGCCTCGCGATCGCCGCGCCGATCGGTCCGATGGGCATGCTGTGTATCCGCCGCACGCTGACTGGCGGCCCGCGCGCCGGGCTCGCGATCGGCTTCGGTATCGCGAGCGGCGACGCCGCCTACGGGCTGATCGCGGCACTCGGCCTCGTCGGCATTTCGCAATTCATGCTCGCCTACGACCGTCCGCTGCATCTGCTCGCGGGCCTGTTTCTGTTGTACCTCGGCGTGCGCGCGCTGCTGCAGAAGCCTTCCGCCGCCCTCGCCAACGGCGCCGCCGGCCATGGCCATGGCGACGGCCGGCTCGCCCAGATCGGCCGCGCCGGCGCGCTGCGCGCATACGCGAGCGCCTTGCTGCTGACGCTGACCAACCCGCAGACCGTCATCATGTTCGCCGCGCTGTTCACGACGCTCGCGCCACGCGGTGCGTTCTCGCCGGCCATCGCGCTGACGACGGTCGGCGGCGTATTCGCCGGTTCGATCGCGTGGTGGTGTTTTCTCGTGACCGTGGTATCGCTCGCGCGCCATGCGATCGGCACGAAGCTGCGCGGCGCAATCGACCGGATGGTCGGCTTGATGCTCGCGGTGTTCGGCGTGGTCGAGATTCGCCGGGCGCTTTGAGCGGCGGCTGAGGCGGCATGTGGGAAAATCGGACTGCCCGCGCTGGGCACGCTCTCGGTGCGCCCGGTGTGCCCGGTGCTCTCGCTTTACCGCTCCACGCAGCGCGCCATGCAACAACGCGGCACCCGCCTTGCGCTCCGAGCAGGTAGCGGGTCCCGGCTCGACATGAGGCGCACTCGCTTGGCGCCGCACTCCGGGCAGGCCCAATGCAGCATGCAACACCCCTGCGTTGCACGCTGCGCGCGCCATCGAACGCAACTCGCAACGCCCTCATGCCGCACGCCGCACAGCGCCCGCTCCAGCATGCCGCCCACACCCGGACTCACATCCCGCACGCGGGAGCGGCAGTTTTGCGACAATAGCGCCTTTCGTCGCGCAGGCGGCGGCCCGGGCAACCGGTACGGCCCCCTCGACTTCACGGTCCGCGGCGCCGTGCGGCAGCCACCGGCCGGCCATCAGCCGGCGGCGGGACC
>NZ_JAAGPS010000260.1:0-2923 GCF_017105025.1 Paraburkholderia sp. Ac-20336
CTCGTACAGCGCCACGCGATGCCCCTCGCCGGCAAGCCGCCACGCGACCAGCCGGCCGCACAGGCCGCCGCCGAGCACGGCGAAATCGGGTCGGGCGGGACGGTTCATCGCGCACGCTCCACGGCCACGCGGCGCAGTGCATCTCCTAGGCGGGCAATGCCAAGGCGGCACGGCGCGCCTGCGGCGGCGTGACGGGAAGCAACGTACATGTATGAAGAATAGGCGGTCATCGAGTCCTTTCCGTACGGCCCAAAAACGCACGTACCGAGGACGAAACCGGCGGGTGAAGCCGGCCGGGCAAGATGCGCGCGCGTCATGCGCCAGCGCCGCCCGGCGGGGAATGGAAGACGGTTGCTTCCGGAAACTTCCCGCGCCGGTATTACCCGGATCGGGTGCAAAGGGTCTCTCTCAGCCTCGCCGCCGCAGCATGGAAATCATGCCGCCCGTGGGCGAAGCACCCCTGTTTCGTCACGGGTCATTAGACCATAAAAGGCCGGACGCCCGCAAACCAGCGGGGCGCCGAGGCGGCCGCGATTTCGCTCCGGCACCCTCTATGGCGATGCCGATGCGCCGCGAGCCGACGCTCTGGCACAATGCCGTGATCGGTGCCGCGAACGCGGCGCGCGCGGCGCTTCAGGCCGTATGCGCGGCGCTTACACGGGGGCGCGCCGGCGGCGCAAATTAATGCCCGCTTAAGGGCGTCACGCCAGAATCGGGCGCCCGTCCGGCGTCGCGCGCCCCGAGCACGAAAGCACGACGCCCGGGCAGGCATCGCAGACCCGCCGCAGGGCAACCCAGCATACGGACCGGCTCGTCGCGGGATCGCCCGACATGGCGCAACCCGACCAGCCCGACACCGAGGATCGACCGGCTCGACCCATGGCCAGCACATCACCAGGACGCTCATGACATCCAATACTTCCGCCAGCCCCGCGCTGCCGCCCGACGAAAAAGTCTCCGCCTGGAGCCTGATCAAGCCTTACTGGGTTTCCGAGGAACGCTTCGTGGCGTGGGGGCTGCTCATCGCGATCGTCGTGATGAACCTGCTCGTCGTCTGGATCAACGTGCGCCTGAACCGCTGGAGCGCCGATTTCTACAACGCGCTGCAGCAGAAGAACGTCCACGACTTCCCGCACCTGCTGATGATCTTCAGCGGGCTCGCGTTCGGTTTCATCATCCTCGCCGTGTATGGCCGCTATCTGCGCCAGATGCTCGGCTTCCGCTGGCGCCAGTGGCTGACCACGCGCTACCTGAACGAGTGGCTCGACGACAGCGCGTTCTACCGCATCGAGCGCGACCGCCTCGCCGACAACCCCGACCAGCGGATCAGCGACGACCTGCAATCGTTCGCCACCACCACGCTTTCGCTCACGCTCGATCTGCTCTCCACGGTCGTCACGCTCGTGTCGTTCATCACGATCCTGTGGTCGCTCGCGGGCGCGCTGACCCTTTCGCTCGGCGGCATGCCGCTGCATATCCCCGGTTATATGGTGTGGGCTGCTGCGCTGTATGCGGTGGTCGGCTCGCTCGTCACGCAGAAGGTCGGTCATCCGCTCGTGTCGATCAACTATCAGGCACAGAAAGTCGAGGCGGATTTCCGTTTCGGCCTGATCCGTCTGCGCGAGAACGCCGAGCAGATCGCGTTCTACAACGGCATGGAAACCGAGAAGCACAACGCACGCACGCTGTTCGGCCGCATCCGCGACAACTGGTGGCAGGTGATGAAGTACACCAAGCGCCTGACCTTCGTGCTGAGCTTCTACGGCCAGATCGCGATCATCTTCCCGATCGTGGTCGCCGCGCCGCGCTACTTCGCGGGCGCCTTCACGTTCGGCGTGCTGATGCAGATTTCGAGCGCGTTCGGCACCGTCAGCGATTCGTTCTCGTGGTTCATCAACAGTTATACGAGCCTCGTCGAATGGCGCGCCACCGTGAACCGGTTGCGCGAATTCAAGCGCATCATGCATGCGCCGCGCCTGAAGGAATCGGTCTCGCCGGCCACCGAACACGGCGGCATCAACCTGCATTTCGTCGACGCCAACCAGCTCTCCACCGCCAGCCTCGAACTCGCGCTGCCGAACGGCAACCCGCTCTCGCGCATCCGCGATGTCGCGATCCGGCCGGGCTCGCGCTGGCTCGTGCGCGGTCCGTCGGGCGCCGGCAAAAGCACGCTGATGCGCGCGCTCGCGGGCCTCTGGCCGTTCGGCGACGGCTCGATCGACGCGCCCGTCAACGCGCGCATGATGTTCATCCCGCAGGTCAGCTACATGCCGATCGGTACGCTGAAGGCGGCGCTCGCGTATCCGTCGGCGGCCGACACCTATAGTGACGACGAATGCCGCGAAGCGCTCGTCACCTGCCATCTGTCCGAATACGCGGACCGTCTGCAGGAATCGGCGCACTGGACCCGCGTGCTGTCGCCGGGCGAGCAGCAGCGCTTCGCCGCCGCGCGCGTGCTGCTGCACAAGCCCGACTACCTGTTCCTCGACGAAGCGACCAGCGCGCTCGACGCGGAAAACGAGGCGCGCCTGTACCGCCTGTTCACGGAGCGGCTGCCGAAGGCGGCGATCGTCAGCGTCGCGCATCGCGAGTCGCTCTCGGCGTTCCACGACGAAACGCTCGACGTCGAACGCAGCCGCGAAGCGGTGGCGGCCTGATCCGCCCGGCGAGCAATCCAACGAGCAACCCGGCGAACCGAACGACGCGATGAGCGAGCAGGCAAGCAACGCCAACGCTGGCATCGACAACGACACCAACGGCAGCGCGCGCGTCGTGCTGATTACCGGTGCCGGCTCCGGCATCGGCGCGGCGCTCGCGCAACGTCTCGCCGCGCCGGACACCGCGCTGATGCTGCACGCGCGCGGCGCCGACGACGCTTCCCGCCAACGCCTCGCGCAAGTCGCCGATCGATGCGCCGCGAGCG
>NZ_JAAGPS010000261.1:0-2886 GCF_017105025.1 Paraburkholderia sp. Ac-20336
CTGATTGACGAGCTTGACCGGGTCGATCGTCTTGATCGGCGTGTGGCACGGGTCGTGGTACATGTAGCGCACGCCGTTCACGCCATCGAGCCTGATGCCCTTCTCCAGCAGAAACTCGTGGATGTCGATGATCCGGCAGCCCGGGAAAATCTTGTCGAATTCATAACCGGCGAGCTGGTCGTAGCACGTGCCGCACGACACCACCACCGTCTTGATGTCGAGGTAGTTCAGCGTATTGGCGACGCGGTGGAACAGCACGCGGTTGTCGGTGACGATCTGCTCGGCCTTGTCGAACTGGCCCGAGCCGCGCTGCGGATAGCCGCAGCACAGGTAGCCCGGCGGCAGCACCGTTTGCACGCCCGCTTCCCACAGCATCGCCTGGGTGGCGAGACCGACCTGCGAGAACAGGCGCTCCGAGCCGCAGCCCGGGAAGTAGAACACCGCTTCCGTGTCGGCGGTGGTCGTCTGCGGATTGCGGATGATCGGGACGATCTTGTTGTCCTCGATGTCGAGCAAGGCGCGCGCGGTCTTCTTCGGCAGGTTGCCCGGCATCTTCTTGTTCATGAAGTGGATCACCTGCTGCGTGACCACCGGCTTGCCGACCGTGGCCGGCGGATGCGCGGTCTGCTTCTTCGTGAACTTCTTCAGCACCTCGTTGCCGAGGCGCTGTGCCTTGTAGCCGACGCCCATCATCGCGGTGCGCGCGAGGTTGATGGTCTGCGGATTGGTCGCGTTCAGGAAGAACATGCCCGCCGCGTTGCCCGCGTTGAACTTCTTCTTGCCCATCTTGCGCAGCAGGTTGCGCATGTTCATCGTCACGTCGCCGAAGTCGATCTTCACCGGGCACGGCGTCACGCATTTGTGGCAGACGGTGCAGTGATCGGCGACGTCGTTGAACTCGTCCCAGTGCTTGATCGACACGCCGCGGCGCGTCTGCTCCTCGTACAGGAACGCCTCGACCAGCAGCGACGTGGCGAGAATCTTGTTGCGCGGGCTGTACAGCAGGTTCGCGCGCGGCACGTGCGTGGCGCACACCGGCTTGCACTTGCCGCAGCGCAGGCAGTCCTTGATCGACTCGGAAATCGCACCGATATCGGACTGCTGCATGATGAGCGACTCGTAGCCCATCAGGCCGAAGCTCGGCGTGTAGGCATTGCGCAGGTCGGCGCCTTCGAGCAGCTTGCCCGCGTTGAAGCGGCCGTGCGGATCGACGCGCTGCTTGTACTTGCGGAATTCGCCGATCTCGTCGTCGGTCAGGAATTCGAGCTTCGTGATGCCGATGCCGTGCTCGCCCGAGATCACGCCGTCGAGCGAACGCGCGAGCGTCATGATGCGCGCGACCGCCGCATGCGCGTCCTGCAGCATCTCGTAGTTGTCGGAGTTGACCGGCAGGTTCGTATGCACGTTGCCGTCGCCCGCGTGCATGTGCAGCGCGACGAACACGCGGCCACGCAGCACCCGCTTGTGGATCGTCTGGGCTTCCTCGAGGATCGGCTTGAACTCGCCGCCATTGAAAATCTGCCGCAATTCGGCGCGGATTTCCTGCTTCCACGACACGCGGATCGTGCGGTCCTGCGCGAGATGGAACACCGTCGCGTCGGGCTGCGCGTCGACGCGGTCGGCGAACTTCCCGGCGAGCGCTTCGTAGCCGAGACCGACCAGATAGTGCTGCGCCTCGCGCAGCGACAGATCGAGCCTGTCGCGCAGGAATTCCCAGCGCGTGCGCACGCGCACGAGCAGATCGAGCGCCTGCTGCACGCGGTCTTCGAGCAGCTCGGCGCTCGGAATTTCGTTGGCGTCGTCGCTCTTGCCGAGCGGCAGCTTGCCGGCCTTGAAGAACGCTTCGAGCGCGTCGACCAGTTGCAGCTTGTTCCTGATCGACAGCTCGATATTGATGCGCTCGATGCCGTCCGTGTACTCGCCCATGCGGTCGAGCGGAATCACCACGTCTTCGTTGATCTTGAACGCGTTCGTGTGCTTCGCGATCGCGGCGGTGCGGCTACGGTCGAGCCAGAAGCGCTTGCGTGCCTCGGCGCTCACGGCGACGAAACCTTCGCCGCTCTTGCCGTTAGCCATGCGCACGACTTCCGAGGTCGCCTGCGCGACCGCGTCCGCATCGTTACCGACGATATCGCCGATCAGCACCATCTTCGGAAACGCGTTGCGCTTGCTCTTGGTCGCATAGCCGACCGCGCGCAGATAGCGTTCGTCGAGATGCTCGAGGCCCGCGAGAATCGCGCCGCCCTGGCGCGACGTCTCGAACATGTAGTCCTTGATTTCGACGATGCTCGGAATCGCCTCGCGCGCCTGGCCGAAAAATTCCAGACACACCGTGCGCGTATGCGCGGGCATCTTGTGCAGCACCCAGCGCGCGGACGTGATGAGCCCGTCGCAGCCTTCCTTCTGGATGCCGGGCAGGCCGGCGAGGAATTTGTCGGTGACGTCCTTGCCGAGGCCTTCCTTGCGGAACACGCGGCCCCTGATGTCGAGCGCTTCGGTGCGCAACAGCTTCTCGCCCGGCGCGTAGTTGCCGTCGAACCACTTCAGCTCGAAACGCGCGACTTCGACGTCGTGAATCTTGCCGAGGTTGTGTTCGAGACGCGTGACTTCGAGCCAGTTGCCGTCCGGGTCGACCATGCGCCACCAGGCGAGGTTGTCGAGCGCCGTGCCCCACAGCACCGCCTTCTTGCCGCCCGCGTTCATCGCGATGTTGCCGCCGATGCAGGATGCGTCGAGCGAGGTCGGATCGACCGCGAACACGAAGCCGGCGTGCTCGGCCGCCTCGGTCACGCGGCGCGTGACGACGCCCGCGCCCGAGAAGATCGTCGCGACCTTGCGATCGACGCCGGGCAGGTCGGTCATCTCGACCGGGCCGAGCTGTTCGAG
>NZ_JAAGPS010000262.1:0-2734 GCF_017105025.1 Paraburkholderia sp. Ac-20336
TCGAAACCGGCCGCTGCGGGTTTCGGTCCCGCCGGGCGCGTCGGTTTGCGGGCCGACGGGCTGCCGGAACGCACAGGGGCGCGTTCGGACGAAGCCGGCCGCGGATGCTTGGCTGTTAACTTGGTTCGCATGAAATCTCACACTGCGATCGCGCGCAGCAACTCGGTTTCGACCTGAATTTGCAGGCGGTTGTCCGACAGGCCGTGCCCTTCGAGCAGAAACACGTCCTCGACGCGTTCGCCGAGCGTATTGATCCGCGCCGAGGCGACGCCGACCCGGTGCTCGGCCAGCACGCGCGCGATCGAATAAAGAAGGCCCGGCCGGTCGTTCGCCGACACGGACAGGATGTAGTATTGGCCGCGCTCGTCGGCCCGCAGGTCGACGCGCGGCGTGATCGGGAAGGTGCGCGACAGGCGCGAGAGCCGGCCTTTCGACGGCCCCGGCAGCAGCGTGCCGTGGCCCGCGAGCCGCGCGGTCAGTTCCTGCTCGACCAGATTGGCGATGTCGCGGTAGTGCACGTCCTCTTCGGTGTGCGCGACGAGGAAGTTGTCGAGCGCATAGCCGTGACGCGTCGTGCTCACGCGCGCATCGAGCACCGACAGGCCGTTGCGGTCGAAATACGCGCAGATGCCCGCGAACAGATCGGGCTGGTCCTTCACGTAGACGAGCACCTGCAAAGCCTCGCCGATCGGCGACGGCCGTGCGCGCACGAGCGGCGTCGGCGTTTCGACGTGACGGTACAGCACGCGCGTCTGCCATGCGATATCGGCCGCGTCGTGGCGCAGGAAGTAGCCGACGTCGAGCTTGTCCCACAGCGCGCGTTGCGCGCCTTCCGGCACGGTTTCGAGACGCAGCAGCGCAAGCGCTTCTTCCTGCCGCGACTTCAGTTCCGAATGCGCATCGGGCCGCGCGCCGCCGAGCACGGCGAGCGTGGCGCGGTAGAGGTCTTCGAGCAGCTTGCCTTTCCACGTATTCCAGACCTTCGGGCTGGTGCCGCGGATATCGGCCACGGTCAGCAGATAGAGCGCGGTGAGGCGCCGCTCGGTGCCGACCAGTTCGGCAAAGCGCTTGATCACTTCGGGGTCGCTCGTGTCCTGCTTTTGCGCGACCTGGCTCATCGTCAGATGCTGCTGCACGAGCCAGACGACCAGGTTCTCGTCCTCGCCGTCGATCTCGTGCTGACGGCAGAAGCGCCGCGCGTCGACCATGCCGAGCGTCGAGTGATCGCCGCCGCGGCCCTTGGCGATGTCGTGAAACAGCGCCGCCACGTACAGCACCCACGGCCGGTCGAAGTTCGCGATCAACTGGCTGCAGAACGGATATTCGTGCGCGTGCTCGGCGACCGCGAAGCGGCGCAGATTGCGCAGCACCATCAGGATGTGCTGATCGACCGTGTAGACGTGATAGAGGTCATGCTGCATCTGCCCGACGATGCGGCGGAAATTCAGCAGATAGCGCCCGAGCACGCTGGTCTGGTTCATGAGCCGCAGCGCGTGCGTGATGCCGGCCGGCTGTTTGAGGATAGCCATGAAGAGCCGGCGGTTCTCCGGATCGCGCCGCCAGTGCTGGTCCATCACGTCGCGCGCGTTGTAGATCGCGCGCAGCGTGCGCGCCGACAGGCCCTTCACGCCGGGCGTCTGCTCGTACAGCAGGAACGCTTCGAGGATCGAGTTCGGCTCGCGCTGGAACACGTCGTCGGCGGCGATTTCGAGCATGCCCTGTTTTTCGACGAAGCGCGCCGACAGCACGCGCGTGATGCCGCTCGTGCTCGGGAACAACTGCGCCTCGACGTTCTGGATCAGGATCGTTGCGAGTTGCGTGACGGCCTTCGCGGCCCAGTAGTAGCGGCGCATCAGCTGTTCGCTCGCGCGCTTGGTCGCGGTCGGCTTGTAGCCGAAGCTTTCGGCGACGGGCGTCTGCAGGTCGAACACGAGAATGTCCTGGCGGCGCCCGGCGGTCACGTGCAGCCGGGCGCGCAGCGCCTTCAGGAAGCCCTCGTTGCGGCGCAGCTCGCGCGCCTCGCGCTCGGTGATAAGCCCGCGCGCTTCGAGTTCGCGCCAGCTGCTGCCGAAGCCGGCCGCCCGCGTGATCCACAGGATCAGCTGCAGGTCGCGCAGCCCGCCCGGGCTCTCCTTGATGTTCGGTTCGAGCGCGTAGGGCGTGTCCTGAAATTTCGCGTGGCGCTGGCGCATTTCGAGCACCTTCGCCGTGAAGAACGCCTTCGGGTCGAGCGCTTCGCGGTAGCACGCCGCGAAGTCGTCGAACAGCGCGGCGCTGCCGGTGATGCGCCGCGCTTCGAGCAGCGAGGTGCGCACGGTGACGTCGTTGGCCGCTTCCTCGAGGCATTGCGACACGCTGCGCACGCTGCTGCCGAGTTCGAGCCCGAGGTCCCACGCGAGGCTGATGAAGCGTTCGATACGTGCTTCGGCATGTTCGAGCGGCGCGTCGGGCAGCAAGACCAGAATGTCGATGTCGGAATGCGGCGCCAGCTCGCCGCGTCCATAGCCGCCGACCGCGACGAGCGCGAACTCGCCGGGCAGCTCGCAGGTCTCCCAGGCGGCGCGCAGCGAGCCGTCGGTGGCGCGCGCGAGGGCGGCCATCAGCGCGTCGACGTTGGTGGCCGTCCGGAAGCGCTCCAGCAACTGGGCTTTGGCCACTTTGTAGTCCGCCTTGAGCGACGTGGCATGGGATGGGGTGACGGCTGGAACGCTGCTCATCGGCGGGCGGCGGTGAG
>NZ_JAAGPS010000263.1:0-2686 GCF_017105025.1 Paraburkholderia sp. Ac-20336
TCGGGCACCCCCGCCTCGCGCGCGCGGGCCTGCGCCGCGATCGCATCGTTGAGCGCGCTGCTGCTGATTACGCCGCGCGCCACCATGAAGTCGCCGATACGGCCGTCGCGGTCCGGGCGATAGAGGTTCAGCGCCGCGTTGAAGCGCTCGCGCGTCACGTGGCCGAGTTCGATCAGCAGATCGCCGAGCAGCGGAACACGCGCGGCGGCCGGCCCCAGCGCTTCGGGCGTGCCGCGCAGCAGGCGCAGGCCCGTCACGACGTCGCTTTCGCGCGCGATGTGCTGCGTGACCGGCTGCCCGAGCGCCTCGGCAAGCTCCGCCAGCGTCGGCTCGGGCAGCGGGCTCGCGGTAAGCAGGATCGCGCGGCCGGCCGCGTCGGTGCCCTGCACCAGCACGCGATGACGGATCGACGCATCAACTGGCAGACGCGCGCGATCGGCGTCGAGCTGGCGCAAATCGAGCGCCGCATGCGGCAGGTCGGCCTGGAACGCGATCGCTTCGGCGAGCGTTTCCTCGTCGAGCCAGCCTTTGGCCATCAGCACGCGGCCGAGCGGCGCTTCGCGCGCGTACCAGTCGTCGAGCGCATGCGCGAGCTGCTGCTCGTCGATCGCCCGCCACGACAGCAGCAGCTCGCCGAGCCGCTGGCGGCGGCCGCCCGTCAGACCGTCCGCGGTCGGAAAATCGTGCATGGTCTTGTCCCACGCGAGCCGCTTGCCCGTCGCGAGGTGGACGAGAAACAGCCGCCACGCACGCGACACGGCCAGAAAATTGACGAAGTTGCCGACCACCATGCGCGGAATCGACATCGCGCCGTGCTCCCAGCCGTACAGCCGCGTCACGAAGTAGACGCGCTGCACGACGCGCAGCAGCAGCGCCACGGCATTGAGCCCGAGCACGACGTGCATCCACGTGGAATTGACGAACGGCGACGGCAGCAGCGCCACGGGCAGCCCCAGCGCGCTGGCGCCCATGAACAGCAGGAACTGGATCAGCAGCGCATAGGCGGCCATGCTGACGAACGCGGTCACGATCCCCTTGCGGTCGCGAAACAGCAGGTAGCGGTGGGCGAGCGAGCCGCTCCAGCCGGTGTGCTGCCAGCCCTGCAAGCCGATGCCGAGGGCCCAGCGCGCGCGCTGGCGGTAGGCGGTGCGCAGCGTGTCGGGGAAGAACTCGCGCACGCACAGCGGCATCGTGATGGTGACCTCGCGCGGCTTGCCCAAACCGAACCACGTCGCGCGGCGGGAGCGGAACTGCACCGGAAAGCGCGCGAAGATCGACTGCATGCCGAGCCTGGCAAGCCGCGCGCCGACGTCATAGTCCTCGGTCAGGCTGTCGGTGTTGAAGGGCTGGTTCTGCGTGCTCTCGGCCAGCGCGAGCAGCGCGCGCCGCGAAAAACAGGTGCCCACGCCCGCCGACGGCACCGCGCCCGCGAGACTCTCGCGCACCACGAGGTCCTTCGCGTGCCACTCGGCGAACTCGTCCATGTAGGTGCCGGCCACGAGTTCGTACCAGTGCCGCTCCAGCGAGGCAACCGGCAGCTGGATCATGTCCTTGCGCGGCAGCAGGTAATTGAAGAACTTCAGCTCGACCGGATGCAGCACGTCCTCGCTGTCGTGCAGCACGACGCCCGCGAATTCGATCCCCGCCTCGCGCTCGTGGCGAAAGATCGCCTGGATCACCCAGTTCAGGCAGTCGGCCTTGCAGGTGGGTCCGTCGTGCGGCACCTCGACGCGGTGCAGTTGCCGGTAGCGGCGGCGCATGCGCTCCACTTCCGCAATGGTCTGCGCGTCGTTGCGATAGGTGCCGACGAACACCATGTAGTTGCGGTAGTCGAGCACGCGCACCATGTCCTCGATCATGGCGGCGATCACGTCGTATTCGAGCCATGCCGGCACCATGATCGCGAGCGGCTGCTCCTCGCGCGCCTGCAACTGCGCGACCGTGAGCGGCCGGTAGGCACGCTTGACCGTCGCGGCGCGCCACGCCTCGCGCGCCCAGTACCACAGATCGATGAACAGGTCGTCGAGCGCGGACAGCAGGATCAGCACCGCGACGAAGCCCGCGCAGTACTGCAGCAGTTCGAAATACTGCGCGGCGTAGTACCCGGAATACAGACCCATGGCGCGCGGACTCACTCGCCGGCGGGCCGGCGCGCCTTGCGGCGGCGCACGAAGGCGGCCAGCAGCAGCAGCGCGACGAACCCGGCCACCACGACGGCGGGCACGAACCAGATGAGCCACTGGCGCGTCCACGGCGTGGCGGCGCTGCCCGTCTGCGGCGCCAGATCGCCTTCGTGGATGGTATCGAGCTGCTTGAGCACGCCGCTGCGGTCGATCACGGCGACGTCGCCGTGCGAAAGCTGGAAGGCCGTCGGCAGCGGCGGCGCATGGGTGCCGACGCTGCGGTAGACCACGCCTGCCGTGCCGCCCGCATGCTCGACGTCGATCACGCCGACTTCGGCCAGGTTGGCGACGCCGCTCACGTCGTAAAGCATCGCACCGCGCGGGCCGGTAATGGTCAGGCGGCCGTCCGCGATGCGCACGTGCGACTTCGGATCGGCCAGCGGCACGTCGATGGCGAGAAACGCGCCGGCGGGCGCCGCTGCTTGTCCGTCCGGGCTCACATTCAGCGCCGCGCGTTGCGGCGCGACGCCGGCCGCGTTGGCCAGACGCGCCACGCGCGGCAG
>NZ_JAAGPS010000264.1:0-2594 GCF_017105025.1 Paraburkholderia sp. Ac-20336
GCGTTGGCTAGCCGTTCGCGGATCGCTGGGCGTGACTGTCGACGCGCCGAGTGGGTCGTCGGTCGACGCCCTCACGGCCGCTTGCGCGTCGGCCGGGCTCGGGGAGTCCGCGGCCGGCGACGCGGCGGCATCTTCATGCGATGGAGGTAACGAGGCTGCCGCCGCAGATGGCGCGGCGCCGGTTACCGGTGTGGTGGACGGCGCGGGCGAACCCGGCACCGGTGAGGAAGCGCCGGTCGTGCCGGCGTTTTCGGGTTGATTTTCGCTCATGACTGTCGGACAGGCGCCTTCCACGCGAACGAATGAATATGCCCCGATTATCCGTCAGCGCGGCAGGCCCGGCAAACCCACACACAATTGCTCACATTGTTACGGAGCGTGACACGCAGCGGCGTCATATCCCTGCATCACCCTTTTGCGCCCGCGCTTCAGGGGTCCGGCTGCTCGTCGAAAGTTTCCCGCAAGGCGATCTGCATCGATGCGTGAATCTTCACGCACCAGCGCCATACGAGCGCGAGCAGCAGCGCCGCGCAAACCAGCACCGCGACGAGCAGACCGGTCGGCGGCAGGATGCTGCCCGACAGCGCGGCCACCAGCAGAAACACGCCGAGCATCGAGACGATCGGCACGAGATCGGAAATCGCGTAACGCAGCGCGCTCGTGAAGCGCCCCGCCGTCGCCGGCTGCACGCCGACCTCGGCGAGCAGCAGCGCGAGCGACTTCGTCTTGCGATAGACCGCCACGAGAAACGGCAGCGACACGACGAGCGCCACGCTCCACTGCACGACGCGCTGCAGCGATTCGTCGCCGAGCCAGTGCCCGAGCAGCTTGCCGGTATGCGGCGCGCTATACGACACGGTCAGAAAAATCGCCGCGACGAGCGCGAGATTCACCGCGATCTGCAGGATGATCCGCCGCGTCATGCCGAACAGCGTCGGCTCGCCGCTGCCGGTGCTCAGGCTGCGCAGCCATTGCCCGTACAGACCGAACGCGTTGGAAAGCGTCGCGGGCATCGCGCGCGCGAGGCGGCGCGTGAGCGGATCGGCCACGCGGATCAGGTACGGCGTCGTCAGCGTGGTCAGCGCCGAGACCGCCACCGCGATCGGGTACAGAAACGCGCTCGTCACCTTCAGCGTGAGACCGAGCGACGCGATGATGAACGAGAACTCGCCGATCTGCGACACGGTCATGCCGACGCGCATCGCCGTGCGTCCGTCGCGGCCCGCGAGGAACGTGCCGAGCCCGCACGAGACGATCTTGCCGACAATCACCGCGAACGTGATGATGGCGATCGGCCACGCGTAGTCGAGGATCACGGCCGGGTTCAGCATGAGGCCGATCGTCACGAAGAAGATCGCCGAAAACGCGTCGCGCAGCGGCGCGATCAGATGCTCGATCCGGTGCAGATGGCGCGACTCGGCCATGATCGCGCCGATCAGGAACGCGCCGAGCGCGATGCTGTAGTCGAGCTTGACCACCAGCAGACAGAAGCCGAAGCAGAAGCCGAGCACGGACACGAGCAGCATCTCGTCGCTGTGGGCGCGCGCGACGTAATTGAGCGCGCGCGGCACGAGCAGCACGCCGACGATCAGCGACACCGTCATGAAGAGCAGCAGCTTGCCGAGCGTGACCGCCGCGAGCCCGGCGGACAGCTGCCCGGTCTGCGCGATGCCGGTCAGCAGCACGAGCATCGCGATGCCGAGAATGTCCTCGACGATCAGGATGCCGAACACGAGCTGCGCGAAGCCCTCGCGCTTGAGGCCGAGGTCGGACAGCGCCTTGACGATGATCGTCGTCGACGAGATCGCGAGGATCGCGCCGAGAAACAGCGAATCCATCGGACTCCAGCCGAACGCGCTGCCGATCTCGTAGCCGATCCACAGCATCAGCACGATCTCGGAGAGCGCGGCGACGATCGCCGTCGCGCCGACCTTGAACAGCTTGCGCAGGCTGAATTCGAGACCGAGCGAAAACATCAGGAACACGACGCCGAGCTCGCCGAGCGTCTGGATCGTCTGCTCGTCGTGGATCAGCTGGAACGGCGGCGTGTACGGCCCGATGATTACGCCGGCGGCGATATAGCCGAGCACCACCGGCTGCTTCAGGCGATGAAACAGCACGGTGACGACGCCGGCCAGCGCCATCACGACGGCCAGATCCTGAATGAAGCCAATGCCATGGTGCATGAACGCCTTCCTTACAAAAAGTAATTTACTAGGGCAGTTTAACAAACGGACCGGGGGCGGCTCCGCCGTGTCGGCGTCGCGCTGGCATCGGCATCGGTACGAGGCATGAAGCGCAGGCCGACCGCTGCGCGCCCTGCGTGCCGCGCCATGCCCACGCAAAACCGTGCTCTACAATGCAGACGACATTCCCGCCGGCTCGACCCGTGCCGCGACCACCGCGCTTACCGGACTTCCACCGACATCATGGCCACTGAATTCACGCCGTTCCCGCCGCTTGCCCAGCTTGCCGCCGATCTCGCCGCCGGCCGCACCACGAGCCGTGCGCTCGTCGAAACCGCGCTCGACAGGATCGCCGATCCGGCCGGCCAGGGCGCATCCGTGTTCATCCACGTCGACGCCGAGGCCGCG
>NZ_JAAGPS010000265.1:0-2690 GCF_017105025.1 Paraburkholderia sp. Ac-20336
TCGTCACGCGCCGCGTGACCGAGGCGGCCGAGCACGCCGGCTTCGTGTTCGCGGTCGATCCGACCTCGCTCGACGCATCCTGCATCGGCGGCAACATCGCGATGAACGCGGGCGGCAAGAAGGCGGTCGCGCCGTTGTTGCCGGCGGGCGCGGCAGTCGAAGGCACTCTCGGCGCCGTTTCAAGGCGCGCAGCCTGCGAGGACGAACCGCCTGCGTAAACCGGTGCCTGAGGCGCGGGCCTCGTCAGCGGGGACGTGATGCCACCGGACGCGGCAGGTGCACCCGCATAGCCCGACGTAGACGGAACGGCCGCCGCAGTTGCCGCCGCCACCGCGGCGCCACGCTCCGGCTGCGGCGCCGCGGCCTGATAACTCGGCGTATCGAACGGCGCCGGCGTCGCGGCTGGTCCGGCCATGCGGCGGATTCCGTCGAAGCGCTTTGCCCAATAGGGATTGGTCAGATAGTCGAGGCGCACCGTGCCGCCTGTCGACGGCGCATTGACGAAGCGCAGCTTGCCTACGTAGATGCCGACGTGCGAATGCGCACGCCCGGTCGTGTTGAAAAAGATCAGATCGCCGGGCGCGATTTCGTCGGGTTCGATCGATTCGCCGCGGCTGCTCATCTCGGCCGTCGTGCGCGGCAGATTTACCGATGCGGCGCGCAGCACGACATAGCGCACGAGGCCGCTGCAATCGAAGCCGCTGTCTGGCGTGTTGCCGCCCCAGCGATAGGGCACGCCGACGAGGCTCATCGCCTGGATCGAGATTTCCTCGCGGCCGATGCTGTGGTCGACGAAATGGGGGAAGCCCGGCGGCGGCGCGTGATACGCGCCGTTCGCCACGACGATGCCGCCGGCCGGCCCGCGCGACGTTTTCTGCGGCGCGCCGGCACAAGCGGCGAGCAACAGCACGATCAGCAGCGAAAACGCGAGTCGGAGCATGAAGACGGGGCGGGCGGGTAAACGCCCGTTTACTGACTGAATGTCGCGATGGTAGCCCGTCACACGCGGCTGCGGCAAGAATTGTTGATAAATTACTTGAAGTTTGTGCGCTAAGTGTTGCCGGCGCGGAACGCCAAGGCGATAAAAAAAGCCGCGTCCGGAACGATCCGGACGCGGCTTGCGATGCCAGGGAAAGCCGGGAAAAGCCCGGCCGAAGCCTAGAGAATTTCCGACGCGTAATCGGCGAGACGCGAGCGCTCGCCGCGCGCGAGCGTCACGTGTCCGCTATGCGCCCAGCCCTTGAAGCGGTCGACCACGTAGGTCAGGCCCGAACTGCCTTCGGTCAGGTAAGGCGTGTCGATCTGCGCGATATTGCCGAGGCAGATAATCTTCGTGCCCGGACCCGCGCGCGTGACGAGCGTCTTCATCTGCTTCGGCGTCAGATTCTGCGCCTCGTCGATGATCAGATACTTGTCCACGAACGTGCGGCCGCGCATGAAGTTCATGCTCTTGATCTTCAGGCGCGAGCGGATCAGCTCCTGGGTTGCGGCGCGACCCCATTCGCCGGCGGCGTCGTCGGTTTTCTGCAGCACTTCGAGGTTGTCGTCGAAGGCCCCCATCCACGGCTGCATCTTTTCCTCTTCGGTGCCGGGCAGAAAGCCGATGTCTTCGCCGACCGGCACCGTCGCGCGCGTCACGATGATCTCGTTGTAGCGCTTGTCGTCGAGCACCTGCGCGAGGCCCGCCGCGAGCGCGACCAGCGTCTTGCCGGTGCCGGCCTGGCCGAGCAGCGTGACGAAGTCGATTTCCGGGTTCATCAGCAGATTCAGCGCGAAGTTCTGCTCGCGATTGCGCGCCGTGATGCCCCACACGTTGTTCTTGTGGTGGCCGTAGTCGCGCAGCGTTTGCAGCAGCGCCGTCTTGCCGTTGATTTCGCGCACGAGCGCATGGAACGCGGGCTCGCCGTTCTGCGGCTCGAGATAGACGAACTCGTTGACGAGCATCGACGCGCACAGCGGCCCCGTGACCCGGTAGTACGTCGTGCCGGTCTTGGTGTCCTGCCAGCTTTCCATGCCCTTCGCGTGCCGGGTCCAGAAATCCTGCGGCAGCGCGCGGATGCCCGTGTACAGCAGATCGCTGTCTTCGAGAACCTGGTCGTTGAAGTAGTCTTCGGCGGGCAGGCCGAGCGCGTGCGCCTTGATGCGCATGTTGATGTCTTTCGACACCAGCACGACCTGGCGGTCCGCGCGATCGCGCTGCAACGCGCGCACCACGCCGAGGATCTGGTTGTCGGCCTTGCCTTCGGGCAGGCCTTCGACCGGCTCGATCGCGGTGAGGCGGGTCTGGAAGAACAGGCGGCCCGACGCCTCGCGGCTGCCGAGGCGCGCGAGCGAGATGCCGTCGGCCATGTCGCCGGCATTGGCGACGAGCGCGTCGAGCGTGCGGCTCACCTGGCGCGCGTTACGCGCGACTTCCGACATGCCTTTCTTGTGGTTGTCGAGCTCTTCCAACGTCATCATTGGCAGATAGACGTCGTGTTCCTCGAAACGGAACAGGCAGCTCGGATCGTGCATCAGCACGTTCGTGTCGAGCACGAAGAGCTTCTGCGCCTCGACCGGCGTGGTGGTGGCCGTACCGCGTTTCTTGCGCGTGCCGCTTGCGGCGGGCGCAGGGGCGGCAGCGGTGTCGGCCTCGTGCTTGGCAGCCGGGGCGCGCGCCACGACCGGTTCGGCCTCGGCCGCGGCCGGCG